>CAYSZE010000205.1:0-3272 GCA_964435255.1 uncultured Oligoflexia bacterium | reverse complement strand
GAATACGGTGAGGCGTTAGCTTGTCCATGTGGTTACCGAGATGCAAATGGCCAATTAGTAAGTGGCGGCGGTGGCACAACTGGTGTGACAGCTTTTGCGAACCAAACTTTGTAAACAAATATTGTTAACGTTGGTGCTGGTTATTTACAAGGCCCATTCACTCTTGAATTAAACTACGCAATGACAAGTGCAAACTATGAAATATATACAAATAATGATGGTATTGCTAAGGAAAAAACAGCTAGCATACTTTATTTAGTAGGTACAATTTCTCTTTAATTTACATTGTACTTAGTTAGTAGTTAAGGGTATTTTTAATAATACCCTTTTTTTATTTTGTAAAAAATATATCCAATGAAATGCAAATGTAAATACATTTTTCTCTGAAAGAGTGTTAATATATTCTTATTTTTATTTTGAGAAGAAATCTATGCTAAAAATTTGGATAATTTTGTTATTATTGTTTAGTCATTTTAAAATTTTTTCACAAGCATTTTATGACTATTCAAATTTTAAATTTCATTTGCGCATGCAATCTCGTTTTAGTATTTTTGATACTTATAGACAAAATCAGTTAGATAATATTTCAACTGTCAATTTTGCCATGACTTATAGGTACCAAAATATCTTTGGAAACTTCTTGTTTCGTGCAGCGTCACCTGCTGATCCTTATACGGCCAATTCCCCAAATTCTCCTTCAACGACAAATGGCTCGCAAAATTTACTAACTATTCGTTCTGCTTACATAGGTTTTGAGATCTTTAATTTAAACTCCTTAAAACTTTCTTTCTTGATGGGAAGGCAAAGAACAACTGGTATTAAATTGTACACTCCCGATGCCTTTGATAATGTTCTTGCCACGAATTTAAATAGCCGTTCAAATATTACAGGTGCAGATGGATTGGCAATGCGATTTTTAGCAGACTTTTCTGAAACAAATATCTTCTTAGATAGTGGTATTTATAATACTATTCCTATTGCTGTTTATAGAACAGGAAGTACGTGGTTTTTTACCCCAATTATTATCAACAGCGCCGATCTTGCTTTTACAAGTGAACCTCACACTCAATCTCGTGGTTATTTATTTAGTTTGGGTGCAGATCATAAAATAAACGATGGCTGCAAAATTGAATTTAGAAGTCTTTACGGGACACAAAAAGAGAGCGTTACAAAAGCAACAAATGTAAATTCATATACTGCTCGCGATGTGGCAAATTTAGAGACATCGTTGAGTGCTAATTATAAATCGAATTTACTTGCAGGTGGTATTTGGTACCAATCTATTTATATAGGACAAACAAAAACAGGAACAAAAAGTTCTACTAATCAAGTGAATTATATAACACAAACAATAGATGATTCGCAAACAATAAATACAATTGGATTAGGTATCATTATAGACAGTAATTTTTTTGAAATAAATAATTTTTTAATAGATAATGATTCCTTTTATTTAACAACTGCTTTTCAAAATATTTATGGGCAATTGGTGTCAGGAGGCGGAGGCACTACTGGTGTAAATACTTTTACAAATCAACCGCTTAATTCAAATCTTTACTCTTTAGCAGTTGGTTATAAACAAAATTTATTTACCATAGAAGTCGACTATGTAACTTCTATGGCTAATTATGAAGTATATACAGATAAAAGTGGTATTCAGAATCAGAAGAATGCAAGTCTAGTATATTTAGTTGGTACTTTAAGTTTTTAAAATTTATAATTCATAATTTGCGATATTAACTAACTAAATAAACAGAAAAAGTTAGAATATTATTATTCTAACTTTTTGATAAAAACTAAACTGGTTATGTATTATCAATATTAATATTGACTATTATATTTTTAAAGAATTGTGTGTTCCAACCTAAAGCATTTAAATTTAATTGCCCAGTATATTTTGCATTTTTAGGAAGGTCTTTGTTTTCATTAGGGTCATAAGAAAGTGCGAATTGTGTAGTGTATGTATGATCATAGTAGCCTACAGTATGATTTAATTCCTTAAAGTGCTCTTCAAATGATGTATAGTTTTTGCCTTTTAGCTTAATTTTAAAAACAGTCGGAGAATTCAAGTCTTTTACTTCTAAGTCTATTGTCGTTTCTACAGGATCTCCTCCCCATACAAGGTAATGAAGGCTTTGCAAGGGGCTATCAGGTAGAGTATAACCTATTCCATCCTGTGGAATATTTGAATATTCAGATTTAATTGATACAATTTTATCAGGACTTTTTATCTTAAAATTATAGGTATCTGGCAGAAGGCTCTGTTTAGTTATTTGTTTTTCTAAATTAGAAAAACCTAAAATAAGGTGATTTTTTTGCGGTAAAACAGCAGTAAAATACAAAATATCGCTACTATTATTTGTTGTTTTATCTGATTTGAATTGTATATTATTTGAATTTGTAGTAATTAAATTATTAGCAACAGTAATATTAAGAGGGTTTTTAACTGGAGAATAGCTATAATCATCAAATTTAAATTTATTCAAAACAATAGTACATTTTTTATTAGAGTCTAAAAGGAAATAATTGTTTGATTCTTGATTTATTATTTCATTCTGAGGGGTTAAACTTCCTTCACAATTAACGGTCGTATCAATTTCCCATTTATGAGTCTTGTCATTTAAAAGATTGCTAGAGTATTTTTGATTAATAGCAAATAATTTATCAAGACTCAATTTAATTTTATTTGGATTCGGATTTGGTTTAGGATTTGGTTTGTTTTCGTCTGATTGGGACGAATTATCCGAGTTTTTTGTCCCACAACTAGTTAATGCAAATGCACAGGAAAGTAAAGATATGCCTGTAATAGAAAGTATCTTATTCATTTTAAAGCCCTCGCGACAAAAAAATTGATAACTATAAATTTCTATTTAATAATTCATGAACTATTTATGAAGGTTTATTATATTTCTGCAGATTAACCTTCATGCAAATATATAAGTAATTTAAAAATAGATTAAAAACTTTTTATGTATAGTCTAAAAATTTGACATAAAATTTTTAAGTAATAAAAAAATAAGTTTAGTATTTTAAGGTATTTATAATTTGTTAGGGAGAAAATTTTATTTTCGTCTGATATAAATACAAAAAAATAACTAGCTTTCATTTTATTAGCAATAAATTTTAATATTTGATCCTGACCCCCATTTGAAGTTGTCACTTTTAACTATAGAAAGGTGAACAAATGGACAAGTTAAAGGAAACAAGAAAGAGGTATGGATACCAAGAAAAACGGTTAATTTTAGAAGAGCATTTTAATTCTGGCTTGAGTT
>CAYSZE010000204.1:0-5449 GCA_964435255.1 uncultured Oligoflexia bacterium | reverse complement strand
ATTTAGCTGACATGGTAACGAAATGCTCTGCAAAATGGAAAGAAAAAATTGCCTGTAGTATGGTTTTGCATAATGGTATGGACAGTCAACTCACGTATGCACAAGTAGAAACATACTCTGACGCTTTTGCAGTTTATCTTAGAGAAGAATTGAAATTAGCAAAAGGTGATAGAGTAGCCTTACAAATGCCTAATTGTTTAGCTTATCCTGTCGCAGTTTTTGGAATTTTTAAAGCTGGTTGTGTTGTCGTAAATGCAAATCCCCTATATACAGCCTATGAAATGCAGCATCAATTTAAAGACAGTGGTGCAAAAGTACTCATTATTATCGATATGTTTGCAGACAAATTAACAGAAGTGATTCCTAACACTAATATTGAAAAAGTCATACTGGTAAGTGTCGTCGATTTCTTTCCCGTTTTAAAAAAAACCATAGTCCATTCCGTCTTAAAATACATTAAAAGACAAGTCCCCAAGTGCGAAGTCTATGCAATAAGATTTTCTTCTGTCATTCACAAAGGAATTGCACTTCAAAAAAATAAACAATTAAATCCACATAAATATTGGAATGAAATTACTCTCGATGATTTATGCGCACTGCAATATACAGGTGGAACAACTGGAGTGAGCAAAGGAGCCATGCTCACACATAAAAACCTAATGGCAAATATGTATCAAATTGCAGAAATGGGGAAATCAAAAATTAACCAAGGGAACGAGCATATTCTTTCGGTTTTACCTTTGTACCATATCTTTGCTTTTACAGTAAATTTAGTTACTTTTTATTATTGCGGCGGTGAAAGTATTTTAATCCCTAACCCGCGCCCGTTAAAAAATTTACAAAAAGCATTTACGATGAAAAAAATTACTTGGATTTCAGGAGTCAACACTTTATTTAATGGCTTATTAAATGAATCATGGTTTGCAGAAAATCCACCAAAAGATTTAAAAGCCTCGATCGCTGGCGGTGCTGCATTACATAAAGCAGTGGCCGACAGATGGCAGCAAGTCACCAAAACCTTAGTCGTTGAAGGATTTGGTTTGACAGAAGCTTCACCTGTTGTGTCTTTTAATCCTATTAATGGCACAATCAAATTTGAAACGGTTGGTATCCCCATGCCTAGTACAGATGTCGTCTTATTAAGTGAAGAAGGAACAACTGTCGCCGTAGGTGAAGCTGGTGAAATTGCCGTGCGCGGGCCACAAGTGATGAAAGGTTATTGGCAACGCCCTGAAGAATCGGCTAAGTGTCTTAAAGGCGAATGGCTACTAACAGGAGATGTGGGTGTCATGGATGATGATGGCTATATAAAAATAGTCGATCGGAAAAAAGATATGATTCTAGTTAGTGGTTTTAACGTTTATCCAAATGAAGTTGAAGATTGTATTGCAAAATTACCAGGTGTTGGAGAAGTTGCTGTTATTGGGGTTCCAAATGAAAAAACGACTGAAGCTGTTAAAGCTTTTATTGTGAAAAAAGATCATGCGTTAACTTCTGAAAAAGTCATTGAGCATTGCCATAAGTTTATGACGAGTTACAAAGTTCCAAAACAAATTGAATTTAGAACTGAATTACCAAAATCACCTATTGGCAAAATACTGCGTAAAAATTTGCGCGATGAATCGGTAAAAAAAGTTTAAATTATTATAGCACAGGTGAAAAATGGTCTTAATTAAACGAAGTATTGTATTTTTGAGCATATTTATATTTAATTTTAATGCAGCTAAAGCACAAAATGAACATATAAAACCTAATATTGAATCCATAGTTGCCTTTGGGGATAGTTTATCTGATAATGGCAATTACCTTAGTTTATCAAAAAAGCTTGAAAAAACTATGCCATTAGAACCTTACTTTGCAGGAAGAGCAAGCAATGGCAAAGTTTGGGTCGAATACTTAGCACAATCAACTGAGGCTAATCTCATAAATTATGCTTTCGTAGGCGCTTTAACTTATGGTGAAAATAAAAAATATCCCAAAGGTCTCGACTTATTGTCACAAGTTAAAAATTATAAAACTCAATATTATTCCAAAAAACCGAATCCTGACAAAACTCTTTATACAATTTGGATTGGAGCAAATAATATATTTTCAATAAACCTTTCACAGCCGATCATAACATATAATAGATTATTTAACTTAACAGATGAAATTATTGATAACTTAAATGAATTGGTTGATTACGGAGCAAAGTATATTTTTATTGGTAGTATTCCCGATCTTGGAAATATTCCCCTGACTAACGATATTGATAGTTATAAAAAAATGAAAATAATTTTATCTGGTTTTACTAAATTCGAAAATTATCTCTTAAATAAAAAGATCGAAAAATTTAAAGAAAAAAACAAAAATGTAACTATTATTTATTTTGATACCAATGAAATGTTTAATAAAATAAAACAAAATCCTGGGCGATTTTTTATCAGTAACATAAAAAATTCATGCTATAAAGGAGTTCCTAATGAGCCACCGCCACAAAATGTAAGTTGTGAAAACTCAAAAGACTATCTATTTTGGGATCTCGTGCATCCTTCAACAAAAATACATTGTTTTGCAGCTATTGAAATAGAAAAGAATTTATCTCATATTTTTCAATCACAAAGTAAAAGTAAATTGCAAGATAAATTCTGCTCTGAATTAAATTGATCAAACAAAAGTTTTTTAATGCTTTTTGTAAAATTGTCTAATTAACGTGGGCATCTTTGCCACTGTAATGAATAAGTTGTTTGTACACTTCCGTCGGCGGAATCAGTCGTTAACATTGCATAGCCATTTGGATTATTTGGTCCTACTTGTGCAATAAGCGAAGTGTTAACATTTAAACCACTTAACGAACCACATGGTGACCAAACTAAATTATTGATACCAAGTGTGTCACTAATTGTATAATCACCTGAAGTTGGTCCCCGAAAAATAGTATTCAAACGCGCTTGTTGTAAGTTACCTTGAAAATAATACAAAGCTTGTTGCGAACCAGATGCCCCAGCACTCAAATTATAGAATCCACGGTAGTCCATCCTGGCAATTGAATAAGACCAACCTTGGGGAAATTGAAAATTAATTAAAATTTGACAATTTTTACGATCAATAGAATTTGAACCTTGTGCATTTACGACATACTTATCAAAAATCATAGTAAATGACTTTAAGTCAGGTGCAACAACGGCACGTGCAGAGCCAGCAGGACATCCGCTACCACCATAGGAAGGATTGGGTTGACCATTCACTATAGGTGGGATGACAACATATGGAGGGACTTCAGCCATTGCAGAAACTGTAAAACTAAGACCAAAGAAAGAACCTAAAACAGCCCTAACTAACTTCATACAATTAACCTCCCATCACATAAAATATAATTACACCCTGTAATTAGTTCATGTGATATACACAAAGAAATTTTATTTAATTTAAGTATTTCTTCTTTGAAGAGAGAAAAATAGCAATTATTCTTTAACTTGTCTAGTACATAATTGCGATTTTATTTTTTATTTATTACAAAACAGTAGCTAAATTTAATAAAAAAACACATCATGAAAAGTTATTAAATCATAATATTTTTTTTAAATATAATTTTTTTATAAATGAAACAATTCCCAATTAAGTAAATTTAATTTTAATAAAATGTATTAAAAAAAAAGCATCCTAATGAATTATTAGAATGCTTTTAATAATAATAGCTTATAGTTTTATTTTTTTGTAGTTACTTTTTTTAAACAATTATTATATTCATTTGCAGACATTCCATCAGAAGCTGCGCAAATATAATGTTTCCATTTTGATTCTAAATGACTAGAGTCTGTATTTAATACAAAACGTTTGAGGAAATTTTTATCAACAACTTCTGCATCTTTGTGCCAGTGATCAACAAGAATTTGGTAACCATGCGCGAGATCTGCGGCACTCGAATTATTTTTCGCAAAAGAATCTGGGTTTTCTGCCCATTTTCCTTCTTTTGCATCAAAATAATGCGTTGTGGAATCAACAAGTAAATTATTTTTATCGAGTTTGAAGACTTTCAAACCTGGATTATTACGAATTGGACTTAAAGCGGGTACAGAAGATGAAGCTAATTTTTTAGCAGAGTCTATAATTTGAAAACCATCATGATGCGTATGAGCAACCAAAACACCAGCTATATTTTCGGCATTTTCAGTTAATGTTTTTACATATGCACTTTCATTTGAGGGGTTTTTCCAAAAAGATACAATTGAACCATCTTTTTTCTCGGAAGTTGCATAACCATCAACCCCACTTGGAATATGAGAAATAACTAAAAACTTATTTTTAGTTGTTGTATTATCTGGCTTAGTTTCTTTATTTGCAGGATTCTTGGCTGCTTTAAACAAATTACTTAACCATGTTAATTGCTCTTTTGCTTGATTATCAATATCAATATTTTCTGTCGTATGGGCACTTCTTGAAAGCATATTGGTATTTAAAGCAACGATAGTTAGTTTTTGGTCATTCTTCTTTAAATCAATACTGTAATAACCACCCTTTTTCACAAAAGTATCTGAATTTTCTAGTTGCTGTGCTTTACCTTTCCAAATAACTGATAACTGTTTATACAAATTCGAAGTCGCTGGGTTGTCAAAATGATAATTACTAATATAAGAGTCATTGTTACCTAAGACAGGATAAACATCAACATTTTTAGCTAATTTAGAATTTATCGTTTGGCTCAGATATTCAAAGGTTTTCTTTGTAAACAATTCAACATCTTGTTGTTGTGTTAATGTTGAATACTGTTTAAATTTATCTTGAAAATTATGAGTTAAAAGATCTCCTAAAATAACAACAAATTCAATATTTTCACTTTTTGCAACAGCTTCTAGTTGAGTTAAAAATAGTTTATACAAACTATAATTTGTATTTTCTGTTTGGGAAGCAACTTTTTCATTTGCTAAATATTTTTCAAATATTTTATCCCATTCTTTAGATTCTGCTTGATGTAATTCTTTAATTAGAGAAGCACACTTACTTTCATTGCTATTTAAAGTACCAGCTTTACTTTCATTATCACACAATGAATATGGACTATAATGTAAATCACTTACGGCTAAAAAATTTATATCTTTTGTACCTTGGTATTCATTTCCATCAGTTTTACAGGACACTGCGAACAAAGATAATAACGCAATTAGTTTGATGTTTTTCATATTTAATCCTTAATTACAATAAATAATAATGTTTATTTTGCAATAAACATAAAAATACATACTTATTATTTTTATAAATTTCAATAAAAAATAAAAAAAGATCGCATAAGATATTTATAAAAAATTACCAAAAAATATATTATTGATTTTTCTTAATTAATGTTCTGAGGAGTGTGAACGATGAATATGAGGCAATTTGCTTTCTACGGAATCATCTTTTACATTTTCTTCTTTGCGAGAAATTTGCTTATCACCTAAGCGTTTTTTATTTTCAGGTCTATTTAAAAGAT
>CAYSZE010000203.1:0-13458 GCA_964435255.1 uncultured Oligoflexia bacterium | reverse complement strand
CCTAAGTAAGCTTCAATGACTTGATGATTTGTCTGAATATCCTTCGGTAAACCTTCTGCAATAACACTGCCATAGTTTAATACAGTAATATGTTCACATAAATTCATGACAAATTTCATATCATGTTCAATTAATAAAATTGAAATTCCTTGTTGTGATATTTTTTTTACCAATTCTTGTAAAGCAAGCTTTTCAGTGGGGTTCATACCTGCGGCTGGTTCATCTAACAATAATAATTTAGGATTTGTCATTAAGGCTCTGGCAATTTCTAATTTTCTTTGTAATCCATAAGGTAAAGAAGTAGCAGGATAGTTTTTAAACTTTTCCAGCCCACAAAAATGAAGAAGGCCATTCATTTTTTCAATTAATTCTTTTTCTTTTTTTCTAGCACTAGGAAGTAAAAAAAGGGAAGAAAAAAAGGCGCCTTCACGTTCAATTGCAGCACCTGACAGAATATTTTCACTGACAGTCATATTTGCAAATAGTCGAATATTTTGAAATGTTCTTGCAACATGGAAATGCGCAATTAAATGCGTTGGAAGAGCTACAAGTTCTTTATTATCAATTAAAACAGAACCTGAAAAAGGTCGGTAAACGCCAGTAATTATATTAAATACTGTGGTTTTTCCTGCTCCATTGGGACCAATTACTCCTGAGATGCCACCTTTTCTCACATTAATATGAAAATTATTAAGGGCTACTAGGCCACCAAATTTTACTGTTACGTTAGAAATGCTTAAAATATTAGTCATGGGTAGCCCTCATTTTCTTAAAGTTTTCTATTAATGAGGCAACTCCTTTAGGATTAAGTAACATTATTATAATAACAAGTATTGAAAAAACTAAAGTACGATTAGAAAAAATGGAATCAAAGATGACAACTACAGAATTATTTATCATTCCTTTTTGTACTAAAGAAACTAAGTATGGGTTCAATAATTGCGGAATAAATCTTAATAATTCAGGGATTAATACAATTATAAATGCACCAAAAATACTGCCATAAACACTGTACATTCCTCCGATGACCACAGCTAAGACTAAAACAACACTATTGTAGAAACCTGCTTCATCTGGGCTGATAAACTGTAAAGTATGTGAATAAAATACTCCTGCAAGTCCTGCTAAAGCTGATCCTATTAAAAAGGAAATAACTTTTGTTTTATAAATATTTATTCCAATACTTTTAGCAGAAATTTCATCATCTCTTGTCGCACGAATAGCAAAACCTAAATTCGTTTTATAGAAGCGCAAAATAAATAAGGCGATTATAAACATAATAAAGAAGATTAAAAATGGTGAGCCTAATTTTGGAATATCTTTAAATCCTCTAGTACCACCGACGAAATCTAAATTTTTAAATACAGTTGCTACAATTTCTCCTACTCCCAGTGTAGCCATAGCTAAATAATCACCTCTGAGTTTTAAACAAGGAATAGCGACTATAAGTCCACTAAGAGCAGCACTAACCATTCCTATTATGCATGCGATGAGTAATAAAAAACTATGATTTTCAATTCCTAATTTCGGGGCTAAAAATACTGTAAACATAGCAGAGGTGTATCCACCAACTGTGTAAAATGCAGCATGACCAAGAGATAAAAGTCCTGTTCCACCAAGTACAATTTGTAGGCTCATTGCTTGAATGGCTAAAATACAAAACATTATAAAAGGAAGTTGAATATAGTTTAATATATCATTCATAGTATTATACTTTTACTAGTTGTGCTCTTCCTAGTATTCCTTGTGGCCTTACTAGCAGAACAATGATTAAAATAACAAAGGCAAACCCATCTTTATAAGTAGATAACTCGTAGCTAACTAGCATACTTTCAGAAATACCAAGGAATAACCCTCCTAAAACGGCTCCTTTTAAATCACCAATTCCGCCAAGAACAGCAGCTGCAAAAGCTTTTAACCCAGCATTTACTCCCATGAGAGGAAATATTTGATTTGTTGCCATGCCTTGAATTGTCCCTGCAATAACAGCAAGCATTGCACCAATAAAAAAAGTTAAACTTACAGTACGATCGAAAGGAACACCGCAAATTTTAGAAGCATCTGCATGCATAGCTAATGCTCTTATTCCTTTTCCAGCTTTTGTTTTATTTAAAAATAATTCTAAAGACACAACAAGAATTATTGTTAAAAGAAAAATACCTATATCTCTAATTCTTACAAATAATTCACCAAATGTTATAATTTTTCCTGGTATATTTACAGGAAAACTAAGTGAGTTAGGTGAAAATAATACTTGGACAATATTTTGTAAAAATAAACTCATAGCAACTGCTGTAATTAAAGGAGCTAAACGATTGTGTTTCCTTAATGGTTTATAAGCAACTCTTTCAATTATAACAGCGATAACACCCACTGCTAGAATGGCTAAAATAAGTGCTGCCCATACAGGTGCTCCCATAGTTAATAACAGCATTACAAAATAAGCACCAAGCATAAAAAGTTCACCATGGGCAAAATTAACAAATTGTAATATGCCAAACACCATTGAGTATCCAATAGCAATTAGGGCATATAAACTGCCGATTGCAATTCCATCTATTACTGCTTGAATAAAATCTAACATAAAAGTGTTACCTAACCTTAAAGTTACAATACTTATTGTTGTTCAGGAGCAATACTAGTTACGTATTTATAGCCATTGGGAACATATTCTAGTATCACTGCTGGTTTTATTGGATTATGATTCTTATCCATAGTAATTGTTCCAGTTATACCAGGAAAATCTTTTGTTTTCGAGAGTGCTTCAGTTATTTTTTCGGAATCAAAATTTTGGAGTCCTTTTAAAGCATTGGTAACAAGATTAAATGTGTCATAACCTAAAGCGGCATGAGCACTAGGTTTTGCTAAATATTTTTTAGAATAATTCTCAATAAAAAATTTAACTTTAGGTTCGTTACTATCAGTTGAATAATGTGTTGATGTAAATGAACCTATTTCTGCTCCTTTTGCTATCATTCTTAGTTCAGGAGTAAACCAACCATCACCCCCTAGCATTTTAGCAGTTATATTGAGTTCTTTTGCTTCTCGTAAGATCACTCCGACTTGTTGGTGAAAACCAGGAATAAACACAACATCTGGCTTCAATTTTCTGATATCGCCAAGCTGTGCAGTGTAACTGGTATCTTTTTGTGAGTATTTTAAGACCTTAAAAATAATCCCACCTGATTTTACAAAAGTAGATTTAAAACTTTCACTTAAACCTTTTGAGTAATCGGAATCGGAATCTTCTAATATAACTGCAGACTTTGCCCGTAGATTTTTTGTGGCAAAATTTGCCATAACGACTCCTTGAAAGCTATCAATGAAACAAGTTCTAAAAACGTATTTTTTTCCTAAGGTAACGGAATCATTGGTTGCTGCTGGTGAAATAATTGGAATTTTGGCTTTTTCAGCAATTGAAGCAGCAGCAATTGCATTTGAACTAATAACTTCTGCAATGACAACTGAAACTTTGTCAGTTGTTATTAATTTATTTATTCCTTTAGCAGCTTCAAGCGGAGTACTTTGTGTGTCTTCTATAATAAGTTTTATTTTTAATTTTGGATCATTAAAATTTTTTAAAGCTAAATCAATTCCATTTTTTGCTTCTTTGCCATAAAATGCTTGACTACCAGTAAGTGGTAATAGCACTCCAATTTTTATTTCATTAGCAAATACAAATTTTGATATAGTTAATAAAATAATTATTGCTAAAAATTTTATATTTATAATATATTTTACCATAAAGAAACCTCTTTTATAATATAATAGGACAAATTAAGACGAAATCATTTTAACATTTATTTTTTACTATTTCCAATTATAATAAAGAACTCATATTTTTATTACTTCTGAAAATTCTGGTTTGGAAATTATAGTTATTAAATATTATTTTACTAAGGGATTTATGTTTGTTATATATTTGTAACCCGTTTGGGTATATTCTAATATGACAGCGGGTTTTATGGCGTTATTATTTTGATCTATTGATATGGTTCCTGTTACTCCAGGGAAATTTTTTAATTGTGAAATAGCTTTAGTTATTTCTTCAGAAGAATTATTCTTACTTTTTTCAAGAGCATAAAAAACTATTTGAGCAGTGTCATAACCTAAAGCAGAAAAAGCACTTGGCTCAACTTTAAATTTTTCTTTATATGCAGCAATAAATTTTTTTAATAAAACTGACGGCATTTCTGCTGAATAATGACTAGAAATAAAACTACCTACTTCTGCGCCACTAGCAATAGTTCGTAATTCTTTTGTATCCCAACCATCTCCACCTAAAAATTTTGCTTTAATTTGTAAATCCTTCGCTTCACGTAAAATAATACCAACTTGTTGATGAAAGCCAGGAATAAAAACAACATCTGGTTTTAATTTTCTGACTTCACCTAACTGCGGAGTAAATGAAGTGTCTTTTTGTGAATATTTTCTTACTTTTAAAATGTTCCCACCTTCTTGAGTATATTTTTCAGCAATATTATTACTTAAACCAATACTATAATCCGAGTCTATATCTTGTAAGATAACCGCAGTTTTTGTCTTTAAGTTTTGTGAGGCAAAATTAGCCATAACTAATCCTTGAAAACTGTCAGTAAAACAAGTTCTAAAAACATATTTTTTATTTTTAGTCACAGTATCATTTGTTGATCCTGGAGAGATCATAGGTATTTTAGCTTTTTCAATAATAGAACTTGCAGCAATAGTGTTAGAACTAACCATGTCACCAATAATGACTGGTACTTTATCAGAAGTTAAAAGTTTATTGGCGCCTTTTGCTGCTTCTGTTGGTGAGCTTTGGCTGTCTTCAAAAATAAATTTAATTTTGGTGTTGGGATTCTTTTTTAAATATTCGGAGAGTGCAACTTCAAGACCATTTTTTGTTTCTTTACCATAATACGCTTGCGATCCTGTCAAAGACAATAGAACTCCAATATTACTTTCAAGGGCAACTGCTGAACTGGATAGAATTATACTGCAACTGTAAATGGCAATATGGGAATAAAAATATTTAAAACTGGCTAACCAATTCATATCATCCTCGTAAAAAGCTTATTTTTGTTTTTGACTTAATACAATTTAAGCAAACTATTTGCATGAGAGTTTTTAAATACCATTTTTTTTTATCTATTGCAAATTAAATTAAATTTTACAAATTAAATTATTATTAAAAAAAAATTAAGATTTCAATTTTTGTCATAGATTGAGGGTATTATGAGTTTAGTGTTGAGATATATTTATATCCATTTGTGACAAATTCAAGATCGACAGCTGGTTTGGTAGGGTTGTGATTTTTATCAATAGTAATTATTCCCGTATCTCCTTCAAATTTTTGAACAGCCGCTAAACCTTCCGTAATTTTTTCTGGATCACCAGAGTTTTTGTCTTTAATGGCTTTGCGCACCATGTTTATGGAGTCATAAGCTAAAGCTGCGAATGAGCTAGGTTCTTCTTTAAATTTAGCTTTATAAGCTTTGACAAATGCTTGTAATTTTTTGTTATCACCAGTTGCAATGTAATGGTTAGAAATAAAGCTCCCATTTTCGGCTCCTTTAGCAATTTGCCGTAGTTCTGGTGTGTCCCATCCATCGCCGCCCAAAATTTTAGCTTTTATTTGTAAATCTTTTGCTTCACGTAAGATAACTCCTACTTGTTGGTGAAAGCCAGGAATAAACAAAATATCTGGTTTGATTTTTCGTACTTCTGTCAATTGAGCGCTATAAGAAGTGTCTTTTTGCGAGTATCTTAAAATTTTTGCAACACTACCGCCATTCTTTGTAAAATGCTCGACAAAACTTTTGCTTAAACCTTTGCTATAGTCAGAATCGGAATCTTCTAAAATAATCGCTGTTCTAGCTTTTAAAGTGGCAGTCGCAAAAGTTGCCATAACAGTTCCTTGAAAACTATCAATAAAACATGCTCTAAATACATATTTTTTTTGAAAGGTAACAGAGTCATTGGTGGCTGCAGGAGAAATGATTGGGACCTTCGATTTTTCAGCGATAGATGCGGCAGCGATAGTATTCGAGCTTGTCACATCGCCAATGGCTACTGAAACTTTATCCGATGAAATTAGCTTATTAATTGCTTTAGCTGCTTCCGCTGGCGTACTAAGAGAATCTTCTATAATAAGTTTGATTTTGGGATCAGTATTTCCCATTTCGGCTAATGCAAGTTCCATTCCTTTTTTTGCATCTTGCCCATAAGATCCCAGTGTACCTGTCATGGATAAAACGGCGCCTACTTTAACTTCTAAGGCAAAAACAGAGTTTGCTGAAGCGGCACTGCATAAAAAAAGTAGTGTGTTAACAATAAATTTGTATCTATGATGATGGATGGACATGCAATAAACCCCTATCTATAAGGTTTGATGGGAGAAACTTAACAGGGAAAAAAAGTGACTATAATTTATAATAGTATGACAAAAAATGAAAAAAATTCAAGTATTATTTATGAATTACTTGTTCAACAATACATAATTTTATAAGTCTTTTAAGCAGAGGTAAAAAAGGCTTCTTTATCATTTGAGGAATTGAGGATCTATATGAAAATAGCAATAGGGCAAATTAAAGTTACAGCAGCTAATTGTAACGCTAATTTTCATAAAATGCAGGATTATATATTAAAAGCAATAGAAAATGCAGCGCATTTAATAATATTTCCTGAAATGGCGTTACCGGGGTATTTTATTGGTGACACTTGGGAACAACTTGCTTTTTTGCAAGAATGTGAAGAATATCATAAAAAAATAGCAAAATTATCGAAGAAAATTGACATTATTTTTGGTTCGGTAGGAATTGACTGGGGTAAAAAAAATGAAGATGGTAGAGTTAGAAAATACAATGCGATTTATTGTGCTTCTAATGGTAAATATTTAATAAATACCAAAACAAAGTATCCTTTTTGGATAAAATCTTTAATGCCTAATTATCGTGAATTTGATGATTCTCGCTACTTTTATGACTTAAGGAAACTAGCTTCAGAAAGAAAAGTTAAAATAAATGATTTATATGAACCAGTTAAGTTAAAATTTGCGAATAAACATATTAAAATAGGAATTTCTATTTGTGAAGATGCTTGGTTTCATGATTATCAAGAAAATCCAATTCTAATGTTTTCAAAAAAATTCAAACATGATTTTTTTCTGAATTTAAGTGCATCTCCGTTCACATTAGCAAAAAAAGGGAAACGAGAAAAATTATTTTCAGCCATCAGCAGAGCGCAGAGAGTTCCTTTATTTTATATCAACTGTGTTGGAGTACAAAATGTTGGTAAAACTATATTTGGCTTTGATGGCTCATCTACCTTTTATAATAAAACTGGTAAAATTATTCCAATTGGAAATTTTTTTAATGAATCACTTGTTTTTACAAATTATTTTAATGAAAAGAATACAGTAACTATTGAGCAAAATATACAAATAGCGAAAGAAATAAATCGAGCAACTGAAATACAAATAGCTTTGGAATATATTACACAGCAATGTTTGTTAGAGTGGGGCATTAAACGAATTGTAATTGGTGCGAGCGGTGGTATCGATTCAGCACTAAGCGCCGTTTTATTTTCTAGAATTTTAGGACCTGAGAATGTTTTTCTAGTTAATATGCCTACAAAATTTAATTCTAATTTGACTCAAAGTGCAGCAAAAAAATTAGCTGAAAATTTAGGTTGCCCATTTGCTTCCTTTCCTATTACAGAGTCTATCAGTTTGACCCAAAAACAACTCAGTGAAATAAATTTTCTCCATTCAAAAGTTAAAGTGAATATTTCTTCATTTGTTTTTGAAAATATTCAAGCACGCGATAGAGGTGGTCGGGTCTTAGCTGCCATTGCTGCGAGTTTGGGTGGCGTGTTCTCTTGTAATGCTAATAAATCAGAAATGACAGTCGGTTATTCAACTTTATATGGCGATCTTGCTGGTTTTTTAGCACCACTTGCAGATTTATGGAAACAGGATGTTTATTTGCTTTCTCAACATTATAATAAAGTTATTTATAAGTTTGATGTTATTCCACAGGAAACTTTAACAGTTGTTCCAAGTGCCGAGCTGAGTGAACAACAAAATGTTCTTGAAAATAAAGGTGATCCTCTTTTTTATCCTTATCATGATCAGTTGTTTAATTCTTGGATTGAACATTGGGATAGAAAAACACCTGAAGATTGTTTAAAGGCATATTTGCGTGGAAATCTAGGGAAGTTAATAGGCTGTGATGAAAATGTAGTAAAAAGACTTTTTGCAAATACCAAAGACTTTATTAATGATTTAGAAAAATGGTGGAAATTATACAGAGGAATGGCGGCTTTTAAAAGAATTCAAGCACCTCCTGTTATTGGTATTACACGTAGAGCATTTGGTTACGATCACAGAGAACATATTGGATCTGTTACCTTTACTACTGAATATGAAACTGTTAAATTTAAGTCTTTGAATTAAATGATTATTTTATTTATTGTTATGTAATATGAATTAAAATTAGTAAGATTTATGTAACAATAATTTAAATATATTTTCAATTAAACTTTATTTATTATTCAAAGTGTTTTACTTTTGTTTAAATTAATATAATAGATATTTACTCTAGTAGTTTTTAATTTAATAGAATTATATTCTATTAAATTATTAAAATTTTCTTTTTTAGGTATGATAAAATTTTAATAATTTAAAGTAATTATATCGAAAAATATTTAGGTGCTAAAAAATTTGTTTTTCTTTTTTTACTTTCCAAAATAACTAGATCAACATAAAAGGATGTAGTAAAAAAAAAACTTTTGAAGAAGAAGTCTTCAAATTTTAAGGAGCACAAACTTTATGGATGAAGTTAAGCTAAATAAGGATGAAGAAAAATATATTCGTACCTTATCACAATATTTAGAAAAATTTCACTTAGCAACAGGTTATCAAAATAAAGAAGTAGCAGAACTTCTTAATATGGATAAAAGTTACTACAACAAAATTCGTTTAAAGAAATTTTCGCCAATATCTAATAGTATTTCAATTTTAAAAAAATTTGCTTCGCTAAATGATAATGACATTATTGCTTTTATTTCAGAAATAGAAGAATTAAATATTGATAAAAATTTATATTCACTGGAAGGTAACAATTGGGAATTTATATTAAAAAAAGTTTTTACTGAAACAGGACCTCTAATAAGAAAAATTCTTATACACGATAGATTAAAAAACTTAATTGAGTCTGAAAAAATTGATATTGAAAAAATAATGAAGTGTTTTATTATTCTTGCATTAGTTATTGATATATCTAAAGATGAAAAATGGCTTAATTCTATAATGGATTTTGTATTAAATATTCATCAAAATTTAGAAGAGATTGGTAATAGCGATATTACTGAGGTATTAAATAAAATGAAAAAAATACATTAACTGTATTTTTTTCAATTCCTAGGGAAAACTTTTTTCAATAATTCGTTATTTTCTTGCAACATTCTACTGCCACGAGTTACTGTTGCAATTCCTACTCCTAATTTCTCAGATATTTCTCTTTGCGCAGTGCCTTTAGAAATCATATCGACAATTTGAAGTCTTTGGGAAATAGCGTCAATTTCGGCTGGAGTTAAAAAAACCTTAAGAAATTGTTCCGACTCTTCCATACTCAAGCCTTTATCATTGATCTCTGATATAAAATCTAAAATTTCTTTTGCAGACTTTTGAAATTTAGATTGAGTCATAAATATATCCTTTAAAAATAAAATAAAATTGTAGAGCTATGAGGTTGTATAAAAATCCTACTTCCTTTTGCAACATTACTCAAGCCATGTGAAGGCCTTTCAAGAACTATACTTCCACTATATTGAGCCCCTCTTATAGTAATAGGAACTTTATTATCATCAGAAAAAATTGAGAATCGTATATTACTTGCATTATTTACCTCAAAATTTATTGATGAAATAATTACTCCTTCGTGAAAATAACAAATACCACCAGCAGAATGATTTTTAATAAACCTTTGTGCTTCTAAAATATTAGCTAATTCATGATCTTTTCTACCACCTAATCCGAAAAAAACTTCTAAATAGACAGAATTATTTGTTGATCTTTTGCTTATTTGATCTAACAAAACAGAAAAGTCATTATAGTTTTTATTTTTTTGCAAAGAGATTTCTTCTATAATGATCTCTTTCTCAGCTTTCATTTTGTTACGCATTGAGTTTTTGTCAAGAAATTTTTTAGATTTTTCTATCAAACTATCGTAATCCCCAGCCCAAAAAATTTTTTTACTTGTTATTTTATTCTTTAAAAAATGATTCAATCCTCCATCAGCAATAAAAATTTCATTTTCATTTAAGTTACTTAAGGTGCTAGATTTAAGCTTATCTGCAATGACTTCTATATGTGATTGCGATTTTGTCCCATTTAAAAAAATTGTAAATTTTTTGGTGCTATGCTTCAGGTTCATGGTCTGCTGATTGATTTTTTGTTGTTTGTACGACTGGATGATCTTTTTGATCAATTAACCAAATATGTTTCATTTTTGCTTCTAATTCCTCGGAGTTAAATATAATATCTCTTGCTTTTGCAAAACCAAATGTTAAACCAATTATAAATGAAATAAAAGCTATAACAATACCAATAGCAAAAATGCCAGCGATCATACTTTGTATTGAAGTATTAGTAATAATTTCGGAAAAACGCCCTTTTTGCGCTTCCTCTAGGATTTTAGACTTAAATAATGCAATAATTAACGCGATTGATGCAAAAAAAACAATGGGAATTAGAAAAGATAATAAAGGATAAAAAAAACGCACTAAATTAGCTGTAGAACGTCCTTGAATAATTCTTCTTGCATGTTCAGGAAAATTACGTCTTAAATAGGACTCAAAATGTGAGTCAAATATTTTTTTAGAAAATGGCATAAATTGGACAAACCTTATTTATTTGGACTTTTAATTTTTAAATTTTGTTCTTCAGAATCTTTTATTTTTTGCATGACTCCGTCTGATATTTCTCGCCACTCTTTCATGAGTTCATACCAGCCTCGAGGGAAAAAAAAGCGAAGTTTTGCTAGTCGTAAAAAGCCTGGGAAAAAATTAACACTTTCTTGAACAATTAAACTTAACGCCAGAAACGCAGGAGTTAGTATCAGGAAAGCAACCCATAATACGACTTTATTAATGTGAGGTAAATAGTTCCCAGTAAAGTAAGTAAAAATTGAGGACATTAAAAATGCCCACAAGGGAAAGAACCACATCCCATGCGCTATTTTCATTGTGGCACGCACATCTCTATCAGAAGTGCTTTTTTTGGCCAATCGTTCACAAATTTTTGCTGGTAGAACCCACACTATTGTTCCTAAAGTTTCTATAGGAAACGAAACAAAAAGATAAAACCAACCGTGTCTGAAAATGATCCAAAAAAAGTTTCTTTTTCGATAGTTGTTATCTCCCCAAACTAATTGAGCTGGAGATACATTCACTGCTTGCATCATGCGTCGCATGGTTTGAATTTTTGCCATTGTGATTGGGTCGGAATCAAAATGCGGTCTATTTTGTTCAACGAAAATGCGAAATTCACGCGCAGAAGAGGGGCTTCTACCATAAGCCAATTCAAATAAGAACCGCCAATTTCTTTTTTCATCCCAACTGAAAAAACTGGCAAAACCAGATTCAAGGGAATCTCTGACACCATCCATAATATCTTTAACGGAATAATCACTTGATGTTATTACTACAGGCTCACAAAAATGTAAGTACAATTCACTGCGGAATTCGTCTTTTTCAGAGTAGTCAATTACAGTTGGTTGGACAACGACCGCAAAGTTTTCATTCTTGGAACGGCTCATTGCTTGTAAAGCCATTCGTGCAAGTCCTGTTTTTAATTGAAAAATGAAGGGTTCATCATGACTGACACCCTCTGGAAAAATCAATATACAATCACCTTCTAATAGCGCGTCGCCTACTTTTTGAAAGGCTTCATTATTTGCTTTTGCCCGCCAATCGGCTTCAAAATTTCCTTGTTCTAGCATTTCCTTTTGAGCTTGAATGTCTTTTTTTATGTCTTGTAGCCGAGTGACTGGAATGGCGCGCGTTATTTTTAGAAACTGACGCATGACAGGAATATCCCAAAGGGTGTGTTTTGCTAAGGGACGGATAGCAACTGGGGCTAAACCAAGCATAACAGTAGGATCGACAATGCCACTAGAATGATTTGAAGCCCAAATTGCGCTTCCACCACTATATGGTGTTCCTGAAATGCAGATCCTCTTAAAGAATATTCTGCAAAGAATAAAAGCGAGAATTCGAATCATTATAAGATTTGCCTCTAGTGTTTTGATGTGATCTAAAATTGAGTATATTTCCTTAGTGGACATTATTAAATGTCAAATTCACCTAATGGAGCAAGAATGTCAATACTTAGTAATTCGAATAAGGTTAATGGTAAGAATGGTCTAAAACTAAATAGTTCATTAAAAATTTTGACAAATTTTAAGGGTGAAGAAGTTAAAAATATAATAATTTGCTTACATGGATTTGGCGATAATGCGGCAAATTTTTCATCTTTAGCGAATGAAGTAAATATTTCAAATGTTTTGTGGATTTTTCCGCAAGGGCCTAAAAATTACCCTATGGGATTTGATGGTGCACAATGGTTTCCCCTTTTTAGTGATCCCACCGCAGAAAGAAGGCAATCGGAAGAACTAGTGCAGCAATTGATGTATGAAGCCGCAAGTCAATGCCAATTAGATTTAAATAAAGTGTTTTTATTGGGTTTTTCGCAAGGCGCAGCATTAGCAATTAATTGTGGTTTGAAATCTAAAGAAAAGCTTGCAGGAATTTTGGCATTAAGTGGATTTATAATACAATCACATGTCATTAAAAATTCTTATGCTGGTGAAACAATCGAAACGCCTATGCTCATTGCTCATGGCAATCAAGACCAAGTTATATTTCCTGCAACATACTATGATATGTTAGATTGTTTGAAGGACATGGGTGTGAAAAAAATACGCAATAAAATTTATAATAATATGGGACACTCTATTTCTGCAGAAGAAATTAGAGATATCATTAAATTTATTGAGGAGTATCGTTGAATAAAACTATAATCGATATTGAAAAAACAATAGAATTAGAAAAAGCAAGGTTACAGCTTGAAAATCGCGATTTAGGTGGAATGAAAGCCTATTTGGTGAGTTTAGAATTACCAGAAGATAATCCCGTTGAAATTCAAGAAAGCTTGCAAGAATTAGGTGCTTTAGTCCGCACTTTGGGTGACGAATGTTTAGGTGTTACGGTTCAGAAAAAAACGAAACCTGTGCCTGCAACCTATATTGGTCTTGGAAAAGCTGAAGAAATTAAAAAATCATGTCAGCATCTAAATATAGATTATGTTACCTTTGATCAAGAATTATCACCGACACAGGTTAGGAATCTTGAAAACTTAATTAGTAATCCTGGCCTTGATAGAACAAGTATTATATTACAAATTTTTAAAAAAAATGC
>CAYSZE010000202.1:0-5421 GCA_964435255.1 uncultured Oligoflexia bacterium | reverse complement strand
ACGGATCAGTCCATAATTAAACATGGCATTAAAAGGTCTATTCGTCATGGTACCAATATTATTTTTTAATGCATAGGAAAGAGTCGATTCACCGATACCATCCATGTCATAAAAAGCAGGGGAAATTTCTATACAGTTAAAGGGAAGTTGGACAACTTTAAAATGCGCAGCCGCAGAAATAGAGAGAGCTGTTTAATGAACTTTTTTAAGGGAAATAGCCGCATATTCTTCTTCTGGTGCTCCTAAATTATTTGAACTAATACCATAAGCTTTTATTTTTCCAGCTGCTACAAGTTCTTCTAAAGCAGTAAAACTTTGTTTTAAACGTGCGTAAAATAATTCTCTTGCTTCATTAACTTCCATGCCATCTAATTCAAAGCGCTTTAGCATGTATTCGGGATTGTGTAACAAATACACATCAATAGTAGACACGTTTAATCGCGTTAAAGAACGTTCAATTTGATCGGAAATAAATTGTGGATGAATACAGTGCCATATTTCTTCACCAAATTTAGTCATTTCTAAAAATGGATTTCCTTGCAATTCTTTTGCTTTTGCTAATTCTAAATTCGAACCTTGAACATATCCTACTTTAGAAACAAGAACGATATTGTCTCTGGTTATAATGTTTTCTTGAATTAGTTTTGCCAACGTTTTACCAATGAGAAGTTCAGACTGCCCAAAACCATAATTTGAACTGGTGTCAATTAAATTCATACCTTTACGTAAAGCTAATTCTAAAGCTAGTGCGGACTCAGGAAAACCTAAATGTTTTGCAAAGCCAACACGATAGCTGCCAAAACCTACAGGAGAAACACTTGGGCCACCTGGGTATAAAACCCGTCTCCGTGATTCAAAAACACGTCCTAAAGATTGCGCAGAAGGTTTTGTGGCTTGCGCAGTTGCAAATCCTGAGTAAACAGTCATAGTCTTTCCTTATAATTAATTTCCTTGGCTAATTCCATGCATTGGTGACACACGCGAAGCTTTCCAAGCAGGATAAAGAGCACCTATGAACGATAAAATAAGTGAGGTTAAAAAGGCAAATATAATAAGCTGCGAGTCAATTTGGACTGGAATTTTTTCTAAATAATAAAATTTTTGAAAGTCACCTAAAGATATTCCAGAAAAAACTCTGAGAATACCTAACCCTGCTAAAATTCCGAGAGTCGACCCTAATAAACCTAAAATCATTCCTGAACAAACAAACGTTGAAATAATTAATACTTTTTTTGCACCTAACGCTCTTAAAATTGCTATTTGTTTTGCTCTATCCATTACGGTCAAACCTAAAGTAACAATAATATTAAACCCTGCGACAAAAGAAATAATTAATACAATTAATTTTATAGCTGTTCCATCACGTTCAATTTGTTCAAATAACCCTGAGTGAATTTCTTGCCAAGCTATTACGTTATAAGGTAAGTCTACATTTAGTTTTTTTGAAACAATAAGCGCTTCATCTGGCTTTAATAAATTAATTTCTATACCGCTTGCCCAATTATCATAACCAAATAATTTAACTCCATCTTGAAAATTCATGAACACTTGTTTTTTATCAAATTCAGATAAACCTGTATTAATTATCCCAACAACATATAATTTGTTATATCGTACACCAACATTTTTATAATCAGAATTAAAAGTCATTAATGTTATAACATTTCCAACTTTTACATCTAAATTATCGGCCAGTTCTTTTCCAAGAATGACTTGCGGTAATTTACTTTCATTACCTGCTTCTTCAATCGTATTTCTATTTCTGTCGATAAAAGGGCTTGAATTATTCAAAAAATTTAAAGCATTTTCAGGTAAAATAAATTTACTTATTTGTTTAGTTGATGCCGACTGGGTTCCTTCAATAGCTCGAATATATACCGCAGAAGTTTGGCGGCCAAAACTCAAAATTGATTCTTGATAGACAAAACGGCTCTTGCCTTGAATTTTTGCAGGTATATATTCTTCTATTTCTTGCATAAACTTTGTAGGATTGGTAATACCCGCGGGTGAATATATAATTACATTAGCATTTACTGAAGAAATAATATTTTTTAGTTCATTTTGAAAACTATTTAAAACTGTAATAACAACTAAAAAAGCAGCTAAGCCAAAACTAATGCCAATTATTGATACTAAAGAAGTAAAGCTCAATTTTTTTGAATTTTTCTTACATAAGAAATTTAGAGATAATCGCACTAAAAGATTCACTTTAATTTACCTCATAACAAGTAAAATTCTAACTGCGGGTAAGACAATGCGCTAAGTCTGCACTCTTCGCAAGAGGTCTACCATAAACATAGAAATGTCAAAGTGAATCTTAAAATTTATAATTTTTTTTTCATTTATTTGACCCTTGACAAAAATATAAAACGATCAAGGTTACAGACAAGAGGAAGCAACTAGATTTTGCTTTTTAACTCCATTATTTTAGAACTCCAATTTGTATAGGAGATGAAACAAATGGCCTATCAATTTACCCACCGCGCACAATCAGGAATAAATGAGGCGCATACCGTTGCCAAACAAAATGGCAATCCCGAATTGACCCCTGCTCATATATTAAGTGCTATTTTTAATGAAAATGAAGAAATAGTGAAAATGCTATGCCAGCATTTAGGACTAAAAGTAACGACTATTTCATCTGAATTAAAGAAAATAGTTGATAATCTTCCTAAAGTATCTGGTGGGAACGAACCTACAAGTGGACCGTTTTTATCTTCTTTTTTAGAAACCACTGATAAAATTCGGAAAGATATGCAAGATGAATTCATATCCATCGAACATTTTATCATTGCTGCTCCGACCTGCAAACAGCCCTCGGTAGCCAATCTCTTTAACCGTTATCATTTAGATACAAACAACCTGCAGAAATCTATTTTATCTATACGAGGCAATAATAAAGTGACCGATCAAACCCCTGAAAATAAACTTGGCGTATTGGAAAAATACGCTCGTGATTTAACAAAGTTAGCTGAAGAGAACAAACTCGACCCCGTTATTGGTAGAGATAGTGAAGTCCGGCGTGTGATTCAAATTTTATCCCGACGCACCAAAAATAACCCTATTTTGATAGGTGAACCAGGGGTAGGAAAAACAGCTATTGCTGAAGGTCTTGCTCAACGTATTATCCGTGGAGATGTCCCTGAAACTCTTAAAAATAGAAAGCTTTTAAGCCTTGATATTGCTGGCATGGTTGCTGGGGCTAAGTTTAGAGGAGAATTTGAAGAACGGCTTAAAGCTGTTTTAAAAGCTGTGCAAGATGCTGCTGGTAAAATAATTCTCTTTATCGATGAAATACACACCATGGTCAAAGCTGGTGGCGGTGAAGGTTCTATGGATGCTGGCAACATGTTAAAACCAGCTTTAGCTAGAGGATAATTACGATGCGTAGGTGCGACGACTTTAGAAGAGTATAGAATAATAGAAAAAGACACTGCATTAGAGCGGCGTTTCCAACCTGTAATTGTAAACCCACCAAGCGTTGAAGACACGATTACTATTTTACGCGGTTTAAAAGAAAGATACGAAATTCACCACGGCATTCGTATAAAAGATAATGCATTAATAGCGGCTGCTACTTTGTCAGATCGTTATATTACCGATCGTTTTTTACCTGATAAAGCTATCGATTTAATAGATGAAGCTTCCAGCCGCCTTAAAATTCAGTTAGACAGTGTTCCTGAAAAAATTGATACCATTGATCGCAAAATTACCCAATACAAAATTGAATTGGTTGCTTTGTCTAAAGAAACTGATTACCAAGCGATTGGGAGAAAAACGGAAATTGAAAATCAATTGCGTGAGTTTGAAAATGAAGCAAAAATACTACGTGAAAAATGGCAATTGGCTAAAGGTAGCGTAAATGAGATTAATAAATTAAAGAAAGATCTCGAACAGGCACGTGTTAAAATGGAAGATTATGAACGTCGTGCCGATTATGCCCGTGCAAGCGAAATAAAGTTCGGAGAAATGCCAAAATTACAAGAAAGATTGCGTTCTTTAACCCAATCCTCCGATCATACAAACGAAAATAAACATGATGAAAATTCTGTGTTTTTAAAAGAAGAAGTCGATGCTGAAGATATTGCTACCGTGGTTTCGACTTGGACAGGTATTCCTGTCAATAAATTATTTGCAGCAGAAAGACAAAGATTACTTAAATTAGAAAATGAACTGCGTGAAAGTGTTGTCGGACAAGATCACGCACTGCGTGCCGTCGCAAATGCTATCCGCTTAACCCGCAGTGGACTAAAAGATCCCAATAAACCAATGGGTTCTTTCTTATTCTTAGGACCCACTGGCGTTGGTAAAACAGAAACCGCAAAAGCTTTAGCTAAAAGTCTATTTGATTCAGAAAAATCCATGATTCGGATAGACATGTCGGAATATATGGAACAACATTCTGTATCACGACTTATTGGTGCCCCTCCAGGTTATGTTGGTTTTGAAGATGGTGGCCAATTGACCGAAGCTGTGCGTAGAAAACCATATACAGTCGTTTTATTCGATGAAATTGAAAAAGCACACCCTAAAGTTTTAAACGTTTTACTCCAAATGCTCGATGATGGACGCTTAACAGACGGACAAGGAAGAACTATAAATTTCCAAAACTGTATTGTTATTATGACTAGTAATATTGGTGCTCATCGCATTCTCGAATCACCTGTTGATGAAAGAGATAGTGAAAAATTAAAACAATTGGTCATGGAAGAAGTGCTCAACCATATGCGGCCAGAACTTCTCAATCGTATTGACGAAACAGTCATATTTAATGCTTTACATGAAGATGTTATTGAACGAATTGTAAGCATTCAAGTAGCTAAACTTGCACAAAGACTCATGTCTCAACAACACATGAGCCTCGAAGTCAAACCAGAAGTTATTTCTGCAATTGCTAAGGAAGGTTGGGATGTTAATTTTGGCGCCCGTCCGTTAAAAAGAGCTCTACAAGATATGGTTGAAGTTCCACTTTCCATGGAGTTATTAGAAGGGAAGTTTAATGAAGGTGACACTATTATTGTAAAAGAAAACGAAAAGACTGAAATTACTTTTACGAAAAAATGATATGCAAAACATGCATTAATTTTATTGAAGGACATTGTTTATAAATGGTTTGTTCAAAATTATGATCAAACCATTTTTATACGTTCCAACACTTATTACTCAATTATTAACAACAAATTTTTCTCATTAGAATATATTTAACTATAGCTAATTTAAAAAATTTAAAACCAATCGATATTGACACTTGTTTTAAATATATTTTTTTAAAATAACTTCTTTTATCTTTCTTTAAACTATATAATTAATTATTAATTCTTATAAAAATAATACATTTATTTTTCCACTCTTATCATCATTTACAAAAATAATATATTAAAAAATACTTGTTTGAAAATAAATATTTATGTGGTTATAATG
>CAYSZE010000201.1:0-13166 GCA_964435255.1 uncultured Oligoflexia bacterium | reverse complement strand
TTTGCTTTTGTCTTTTCTGATCCGCCTTTTGTTTATGATCACTTAATTGGATTATTTTACCGCCCGTATTAGGATCACTGGAGTAGTGCTTATAAACAGTCAAATGGAACATATTTTTCAGCATTTTGAGCTCCTCAAAAGAGAGAAGTATCCTCAGAAAATCAAGACTCTTACAGATAAATTTATTTTTATTGTATACTTTCTAATATACAGTAAAAAAATTATTCATCAAATATATTTGTTGACATCTTCATCATATTGCCATGCATGCTGGAATTGCTTCTAAATAATTGAATTTTATTACATTTTTCTTGAAAATAAGACAATGCAAAATCGTTTTTAAATAGAAACAAAGGATAGCCTTGCATATCTCTGACACTAACCACATCGGTCGCTGCTTTGGCCTCAGCAATCTCTTCAGCCGTCGCATTTGTCCACCGCGCATGCTTAAAAGCCAAAGGATCTAATGCGCAATCGACATTATACTCATTCTTCAATCTAAAGAGAAGCACATCGAACTGCAAAGTACCAACTGCTGCGAGGATCGGATCACTGGCTGAACGGCTTGCATCGATAAACATTTGCACCGTTCCTTCCTGACACAATTGCACCAAACCCTTTAAAAGTTGTTTTCTTTTTAAAGCACTTGTTGTTCTAACAACTGCAAAATTCTCGGGCGCAAATGACGGAATGCCTTCAAATTCAAACATAGCTCCTTCAACTAAAGAATCTCCAATCGAAAAAATTCCTGGATCATAAATACCAACCACATCACCAGCATAAGCTTTTTCTAAGGTCGTTCTATCTTGCGCAAAGAATTGCTGCGGCGTTGTCAATCGTATTTCTCTGTTCAACCTTGGGATCGTCACATTTAAACCTGTTTCATAACAGCCGCTCACAATACGTAAAAAAGCAATTCGATCGCGGTGTTTTGGATCCATATTGGCCTGAATTTTAAAAATGAATCCACTAAACTGTGTGGAAAAAGGATCAATTTTCCCTTGGCTGCTTCCTTTTGCCGAAGGAGGAGGGGACATGGCAAGAAATTTTTCCAAGAACAATCGGACACCAAAATTTGTCATGGCAGCCCCAAAAAAGACTGGGGATAATTCGCCTTTTAAAAAACGTTCACTTGAAAATTCATCGCCTGCCATTTCTAGCATTTCTAGACCTTCTAGTGACTCATTCAAAAGATCTTCGGGCACCAATTTCGCTATTGTTTCTTTGTCAACTAAAGGAATTATTTGCGCAACGGTTTCCGTTGTCGTATTTCTTCCTTCGAAATAATGCAAAGATTTGCTTTCACGCTCAATAATTCCTTTAAAACGCTCACCAGAAGAAACAGGCCAGCTCATTGGATACGTAGCAATACCTAATACACTTTCAATTTCATGCATAAGTTCTAAAGGATCTCGTGACTCTCTATCAAGTTTATTAATAAATGTAAAAATAGGAATTCCTCTTAATTTACACACTTCAAATAACTTAATTGTCTGTGGCTCCACACCTTTAGCAGCATCAATAAGCATAATAGCAGCATCGGCAGCAGCTAAAGTTCTATAGGTGTCTTCAGAGAAATCTTGGTGACCTGGTGTATCTAGTAAATTACATATAAAATTACGATACTCAAAATTCATCACACTGGTGGAAACAGAAATGCCACGTTGTTTTTCCAATTCCATCCAGTCAGATGTCGCAAATTTTTTCGATTTTTTTGCTTTAACAGAACCAGCCAAACGAATAGCACCACCAAGAAGTAATAATTTTTCTGTCATTGTGGTTTTTCCGGCGTCAGGATGTGAGATGATAGCAAACGTTCTCCGTCTGTTCACTTCATTGCTGAGTAAATTTTTGTCAATGGAAGACATATGATTCTCCTAAGGGGTACTAAAATGACTGCTTTTTGCTAGCACAATTTTGACACTATGGGAATTTCAGAGGTACAAGATTGCGAGGATACTTGAGAACAGGTGAATCACTACAAGCACCAAGAGGCGTTTTTCATGAATCAGGTAAGTTTATTACAACTTAGAGAAATAGCAGATCAATTAATACTTTTGTCTGGAACATTTCAAATTAAACCCCACTACCTTCGAGCTAAGCAAATCAGGCAAGCCGATAAATCATTAGTTGCTGTTGACGCATTTTTTTCCCAAGAGTTAGCTTTAGAGGCTAAGCAATGGAATGAGTCCATCGAAGGTCTAACAATTCTTCGGAAAAAGCTGCATTCTGTTGAAGAAAAACAAAATGAAATTGAAGAATTAGAATCCAGAATGGCAAGTTTGTCCAAAAGTATTCAACCTTGGATCTCACTGGAAGAAAATGAACGTCAAAAGATCATTCAAAACGCAAAAAGAGCGCAAGATTTCATTAGCAATAATTTAGAAAAAACGGAAGCACATATTATTCATCGTTACAATCGTTTTTCTGCTTTGAAAGACCTTTCTCCCTATGCAGATAATGCAAATTATCTTTGTGAAGCTGTCTTTCACTATGAAAATAGAGAAAAATATGAATCAAATATTGATAAAGTCGAAAAGAAAAAAATAGCTGCAAGTGAACGTTTAAAAACTGTAAATCGTGGTTTTTGGTTAGCAGTTATTTTTTGTATATTTATAATAACAATACCAATTTGTTCTTTATTTGCCCTAAGCTTATGGAAACGAAAAAAAGATATCGAAAATCAAATAGCAAATGCAGAAGAAGTGTTACGGCGCGAAAATAAAAGACTGGTTTCTGCTGAAGAAGGAGCCGTCGTTGCCCAAGATATCAGATCAATTTTGGGTGAAATATCTTTAGAACAAATTCGGGACACACTTGCTGAAGTTCGTGACTTACGTGCAGAATTTCAAGGACCAGAACGAACCACCAGTTCTACAGCTATCTTATTAAGTTTTATTGATTTGCATAAAATAAAACTTGAGGAATTATTTGGTAATATACCAGAAAACCCAATTAAAACCTTTAAATGGTTTGCTGAATTCGTACACAAATTCCAAAACATGGAAGTAAATATTAAAAATTTAGAGAATAGAAAAAATGAAGTCCAACAACAACAGAAACAATTAACCAAAGGCTATTCTCCTGAAATATTATTAAATAGTATAAAAAAACTTGAATTAGTCATATTTAATACGATGCGCTTTCCTTTTGAACAAGAAAATAAAATATTTTTTGCTGAATTATGTTTAAAAATTCCACCTATTTTATCACAAATTAGAGAAGTTTTATTTTTTGTCAGTCGTAGTCATCCTATTGATCCGCAATATTGGAATAACTTACGCATAAAAATTCAAGGTTTCTCAAATACAATGTCTCTTTGTGTTCTTGATGCAGAAATAGTCCAATTAGAACAACCAACAGACACAGTTATAGAAAAACAGAGTTTGCAAGCAAATAGTTGACTTCTATCTTGATACTTTTTGCCTGCAAGTCATTCCTTTGACATTTATTGTTTGCGGAATAGAAATAAATTACTTGAATATCATAATAAAAAAATATGCCGTATAATTGAACTAAATTTCCGATTTGAAAAAGAAAAGGTGCAATTATGAAATTAAAAACCCAATACCTTTTTTTAATAACAACTTTAAGTTCCACAGCATATGCTGATGGCGAAGAAAACAAAGTTGCTTTTGACTTTTCAAAAATGTCAATTTCTACGTTTGGTGTTTCAACAACTAACCAAGAAGAACAAAATGGGAGTTTAAAAGCTGAGGTCAATGCAAGAAAAAATGCTCTACAAAATATTGAAAATTACTTCAAAAATACCTGTAGCAAAGTGGAAAAAGGGCAATTAGGCACCAAACCTGATTGGGAAAAATTCTTTCACTCTCAAGGTAGTGAAATTTATTCCAATGGCGTTGTTAAAGTCTCGTTATCTGCCCCTTACCGAGACATCATTAAAACCCCAAATAATTCAAAGAAAAAACCAGTCGCTACTGAAGATGGAAAAAAAGTAGCATTTTCAATGCTATTCACAATACCTGGCACCATTGTCCAATGTGGAGCCATTATTCTTGATGTTGGAAATAGCAAAAAGGTTCTCATTACTCCAACTAAAGTCGTTTCTTCTTCTATAGGGTTAACAGTTGTCAAATTAGCCTATGATGGAAAATCCGAGTTAAAAGCCGCTTCTGCCGAAGATGCTGCTATTTTACAAAATACAACACTTGCAAAGGAAGCATATGTACCTGCTAGTGTTATTCCTGTTACTGTCATTGTGCCCGAATAAAAACTTTGCACAGCAGTTACAAAAAGCAAATTTAGAAAGCAAGAAAGCTTATCAAGAAGATTTGCCTGTTATTATTTTTATTTGTGAATATTGTGGCCTAAAAAAAGAACTAATAGTGCCACAATTTAATTTCAAACTGTTAGAAAATTTAGAACATTTTAAATACATTCAATCAGCAAATTGGGCTGAACAGGTACAAATAATCCTAAAAAAACAAATAGATACTGAATTTCAAAGTTTTGGCAGCAAATCATGGCCCCCAAAAATTCCTTTTTCATTATCACCTTTACAAACCAAAAAAGGAATGATCGTTTTTATAAATTATAGCGCAGCAAGCACAGCCACAGAAAAAAGCTTACCGAGTTTAACAAAATACATATTATTTTATCATGATCATGTCTATATTGGAGAAAGCATTAAAGAAATTCAAAACTCATTATCAAGCTCTCCTCCTAGTTTAAATAAAAGAGATGGATTACGCTTTTTTATAAGCAAAGAAATATCTGGAGAAAGCATACAAGAATTAGAAAAAGTTATAAAAAACTTTACAGCAGACAAAAATTCAATAATTATCCCTTATCAGATAACTTCTGAGGGAGTACGGTACAGAAGTGATATTGATATAACTAATAAAATGCGAACTATTAAACAAATTAATCAATTTGTGCCAAACTTATCAGCTCAATCTCCCAATGGTACTATTGATGTAATTGAAATAACTAGAGCAAAATGAATTATCAAAATATCACATTTATTTATTCAAAAACGGCTTATTTTTTATTTATTCAAAAAAAATTAAATACATTAACTTTAAATGAAAACGATTTCTTTTTAAATTTTATTACTAAAATTGAGAATATAAATTTTGAAGAAATAACTAATATATGGGACTCTCTTTTTTGTAATGATTTACTCACAAAAGCACAAGTAGTCTGTGAGTATGAATCATTAACTTTTTTGCCAGATGAGAGCAAAGAAGAATATCAATACGCACAAAATAATTTATTATTGATATCAGAAAAAGTATTTGCTAATAATACTTTTACGAATGAAAGTGAAAAAAATTTATTTATAAAAAATTGGCGTATATTCATATCATTTTATGTCACATTTACTGAATGGTGTCACGATGTAAATTTTTATTGTTTTCAAAAAAGCGAGCAACTAAGACTTTTAAGAGAATCTCCTTTAATTTCCTTAAATCAACTGTAATATATAATATTAGGAATGAATATGAGCGTTCAAAAACAAACTTGGACTTTTATTAGTTATGAATTAAATTTAAATTCTTCTCAAGTTAAATTAGATAACAATGAACATCACTATGCTTACAATGTTTTAAGAATTGAAGTTGATAATGAAGTTGAAGTCACTAATTGTAATGGATTAAAAGCTCTTGGGATTGTAGAAACTGTAAATAAAAAAGAAATATTAATAAAAATCAAGAAAATTATTCCCGAAAAATTACCAGAAATTCAAGTTAATTTAATTTTAGCAACTCCTAAGCCTTCAACCCTTGAAGAAGTCATAGCAAGTGCCTCTGAAATAGGGGCTAGTGAAATTCACATTTTTAAAGGAGAACGCTCAGCGTTTAAATCAGCTATTAAATTAGATAAATTAAAACTATTAAGTGACCAAGCTGCAAGAATAAGCAAAAGTTGTTACTCTTCTAAAATTTTTATTTATGACAATATCAAAAATATGTATGAAAAATTTAAATTGGAAAAGACTGATAATAATTTATTCCTTTTTTGTGACGAGTCACATGTGTATAATGGTAAAATTAATAATTCTATCTATTCAGAAGTCAAAAATAATTTCCATAAAAATATTAAAAACATTTTTATAGTTGTTGGACCTGAAGCTAGTTTTTCAGCTTATGAACGAGAAATTATAAAAGAAAAGATGAATGCAGTTACTGTATCTCTTGGCAATAATATACTACGAGTTCCCAATGCAGTATTAAGCGCATTGGGTGTTGCTTTAAATTTTAGAAATGATTTAAATATTTCCATCTAAGGTCAATAGTGCTTTGTATTTATCAGGTCTTCTATCGCGAAAAAAGCCCATCCCTGCGCGAAAAACGGAAGCTTCAATAAAGTTTAAATTTGAATATAATATAACTTCAGAGACTTTATCAGCTTCAGTTAATTTATTACCCATATAGTCACAAATAAAAGAACTGCCATAAAAAGTCATATTTTTTTCGGTACCAATTCGGTTTGGCGCTGCTAAGTAAACAGAATTACAAACAGCATGACCTATCATTGCCCGTTGCCACATATCTTTTGTATCTATAGCATGTGCTTCTGGGGGCTCACTACCAATTGCTGTAGGATAAAGTAATAAATCAGCGCCTTGAAGTACCAATGATCTTGCACATTCAGGAAACCACTGATCCCAACAAATACCAACTCCTATTTTACCAAAATGAGTCGACCATACTTTAAAACCAGTATCACCAGGATTAAAATAATATTTTTCTTGATAACAAGGACCATCTGGAATATGAGTTTTACGATAAATTCCTAACATTTTTCCATCAGCATCGATCATAGCTAGACTATTAAAATAAGATTGCCCCGCTTTTTCAAAGAAACTAATAGGCAATACAACCTGTAAATTCTTAGCTAAATTTTGAAAATGCGTCATAAAAGGATGATCTGCAACAGTAGCGGCCAAAGAAAATAAATGATCATGTTGTTCTTGACAAAAGTAAAGACTGGCAAATAGTTCAGGTAACAAAATAATTTGTGCCTTATTTTTTGCTGCAAGAGTTATTAATTCAGTTGCTTTTTCAATATTTACTTTCAAATTATCAGACATTTTCATTTGAATGATAGCAAGTTTAACATTCTCATTACTCATTCATTTATCTCCAAACTTTTCCAGATGGTTGTTGTTGAGTTACACAGTGAAATGAACCACCACCTTTAATAATTTCCTTTGAACTTAAACCAATAACTTTTCTATTATGAAATAATTTTTCTAGTGTTTTTAGAGCAATAGCATCATTAGGATCATGATATGTTGGGACAACAACAAACTCATTGCCAATATAAAAGTTAGCATAAGTGCATGGTAATCTTTTACCAGAAATTTCCATTCTATGCTTTGGTAAAACTAAAGGAATTAATGTAAAAGGTTTGCCATTTAAATCTGTTGCACTTTGCAAAATTTCAAAATTTTCCATCATAGTATTATAATTTGGATCATGTTTGTCATCTGTTAATGAATAAACAATGGTTTTTTCATCAACAAAACGAACGATGGTATCAATGTGACCATCGGTGTGATCACCTTCAAGACCATTATTTAACCATATTACTTTTTCAATACCCAAATAATTTTTTAAATAACTTTCAATTTCTTTTTCAGATAAATTAGGATTCCGCATTTTACTAAGTAAACATTGTTTAGTTGTTAGAGCAACTCCATTCCCATTCACTTCTAAAGAACCACCTTCCATAACAATATCTGATTGAAAATAGTTCATATTTAAAAATTGGGAAACATAAAAGGGTGCGAGATTATCTAATTCCCAATTATATTTTTGTCCCCATGAATTGAATTCCCATTTGACAAAACTGACATTGTTTTGATTTTTTACAAATATCGGACCATTGTCACGAAACCAAATATCATCTAATGGAATTTCATGAATGCTAATATTATTTAAATTATTAATTTTTTTTATAGCGCTTTCCTTAGCTTCTTTATCTCTTACCAATAAATGCACAGGCTCAAACTTAGCAATTGTTTTAACAAGTTCAGCAAATTCATCTCGCACTTTATTTAAATATCCAAACCACATGTCATCATCGAAAGGCCAGCAAGTCCAAGTGGCTTCATGTAGACCCCATTCAGATGGCATAACAAATCCCTTTTCCAAAGGCATAGCTTTGATACAATTAGACATTTAACTTCCCTTTTAAAATTTTAGATAAAATAAAAAAGACTCAACAACTTGAGTCTCATACCTGAAGGGGCTTGATTAGTCTATATAAAATTAAACGCCCTTAGCCACCGCCTTTGAAGACTCTGGCTGTAATCGTCTTAATTTCTCTTTGAATCACAACAACTTTTTTAGCTTCGATGATATAGTCCTTAATAGCATCGTAGGCCTTTCTCTCATCACCACCATGCGCTAACCACTGTGCAACGGTGCTGCCATTAATAAAGTCATTTGCATAGCCAAAAACGACTTTATTTGCCTCTCTATAAGCTGATTCACTATCAAAACCCTCATTTTCAAAACACACAAGTGCAAAACTTAAAACCCTATGCACAGTCTCTTCAACATTCTCAGACTGCATTCCTCTAGCTAAAAGTACTTTGTCTTTGGCTTTAAATTTTGACTTAGACATAGGATAATTCTACCTTTCTTGTCAGATCGGCAAATTAAGCTAAAAAATTTATATGTGAAATAAGAGTGTGGAGAATTATTTCTTTTTTGCAGGAATATTCAATACTTTCATGTATTTTTCACGAATGACAGATATAGGCTCAATTTGAGTTTCTTGAATATCTTTTAAGAAATCGTAGTCAAGTATAATAGGCAGCAGCAAAACATTTACCTGCGCATCTTGTTGAAAACGTCTATATAATTCATTAGCAATTTGCCAACCTTGTGCATATATTGGTTCAGCAATTGAGGCAAATTGTCGAGAAGAATTCTTTTTTATTCTTCTAATCGCTTTAAGAGAGCCAGCAGCAATTACAATAACATCACTACGTGGATTTTCTATATCAAAATAGTTATCATTAACAGCTAAAGAATGTGTTCATTTATCTTTAAATTCCATATTTAATTGATTTAAAATTGAACGTAATTCATTTTCAATATTCGCAATAGGAAAATTTACAATTTTTAAAATAGTACATCTTTTACATTTCTTAATTTCTTTTTTAATGAGTTCTGTTTTATATTGTGCAATTTGAAATTGATTGTCAGTAAAAATAATGATCCCAATTTTTTTTAACTTTGATTTATAAATTTGCGCTAAAGTTAACTTAATAACATCTTGCGGATCAGTAGTAATATTATAAATATTGTGATCCTTATCAAATCCTGCTCGTTCATTAACATGCCATCCCAACAATTGAATATTTAACTTTTTCGCTGCTAGCAATAAGTCAATATGCTCATCCATTTGATGTCCACTAATGACAATTAATCTCACCATTTTTAAAGTCAAAACCTAAATAAATTATTTTTTTATTTTCATTTATTTCTTTCTCTTGTGCATTAAGATTAAATACTGGGTAAGAAAAGACAACACAAATTAGAAATAATTTCATATTATTAATGAAAGAATTCATACTCATCTCCCGCATATGAAAGATATAATTTATTATTACTCATAGGGTATTATGATTAAACCAGGATGCCAAACAGTCATAAGTAGTAAAATAAGAAAAAAGCTACTTTTATAAAAAAGTAGCTCAAAAGTCTATCTAAACATAAACATCGAGAGAAACATAAGAAACCAATGCTATTTCATGCTTATCTTTTTTTCTTCGCGGACTTTCTTTTCACTCCAACTTTTTCTTTTAATGAAGAAGCTACTCTAAAGCTTACCTTCTTTGACGCAGGAATTTTAATTTCTTCACCAGTTTGCGGATTACGGCCTTTCCGAGCAGCTCTGTCTTTTACTTGTAAAATTCCAAGTTTATCAATTCTAACTTTTTTGCCAGCAGCGACATGATCTTCAATGGCATCAAGAAAAGCTGCTATCACTTCTTTCGTTAATTTTTTTGGTAACTGATCGAATCTTGAAGAAACCTCAACAGTTAAAGCAGATGTAGAAACTGTTGCAACTTTTCTTTTTGACATAAACATCCTCTCAAATGAAGGTTAAATAAAACTATTGTTATAGTTGCCTGATTTGACATATATATCAAGGGGGCAAAGTATAATTTTCTATTTCCCATTGTAGCATGGGAAAACTTTGAAACCAAAACATTCAAAGGAATTTTTCTATGGAGTTATATAACCATGATACAATCTATTCTTTCAATACAATCTTGCGTTAGTTATGGCCATGTTGGAAATAGTGCTGTTACTTTTCCATTACAGCGCTTAGGAGTTGATGTTTGGCCAATACATACAGTTTTATTTTCAAATCACACTGGTTACGGGCAATGGGGTGGTAGAGTTTTTGACATAGAGGCTGTAAGAGATGTTTTTTTAGGAATTAAAGATAGAGGAGTCCTCCATAAATGTCATGCTCTTCTTAGCGGTTATATGGGATCAAAAGATCTGGGTAAGGTCATGATAGAGGCTATTGAAGAATTAAGAAAAATTAATCCAGATACAATTTACTGTTGTGATCCTGTTATGGGTGATGTGGGAAGAGGTTTTTTTGTTAAGGAAGGCATACCTGAATTTTTTAAAAATGTAATGATACAATACGCAACAATTATTACCCCAAACCATTTTGAATTAGAGTATTTAAGCAATCGAAAAATTGAAACAATAGAAGAAGCTGTTTTAGCGGCGCAAGAAATATTGCAAATGGGGCCTAAAGTAATATTAATTACAAGTTTATTATTAAAAAATGAGCATAATAAAAATATAAATATGGTAGTTGTAGATAAAAATAATGTTTTTATAGCAACTACTCCATATATAGACATAACATTAAATGGGACTGGAGATATTACTGCAGCATTGTTTACCCACTTTTATATAAAACATAATCATAATTTAGCAAAAGCGTTGGAAGATACCATAGCAAGAGTATATAGTATTATAGAAAAAACTTATGAGGAAAATTCAAGAGAATTAGTTCTTATTAAAGCGCAAGATTATTTAATTCAGCCAAACCATTTTTTTAAAGCGACGAAACTGTTTCATTAGTCCATCGTTCCGCCACTAGAATGATGATCTGAATGATGTGAATTACGGTTTCTAAAAAACTTTTTTTCCACATAGGCAATGAAAGATAAAAAGAAAATAAGACCGACTGTTATTACTAATGTTGACAAAAATATCCCATAGCCAACTAATATACCGAGCGCTGAAACAGTCCAGATCACTGCCGCAGTCGTTAATCCCTGAACTTTACTTGAAGATTTAAATATAGCTCCTGCACCAATAAATCCAATTCCTGAAACAATTTGTGCTACAATTCTCGTAACATCCGCTGATGGGATGGTTGTCGAAGAACTATAATCAGACATCATTAAAGAAACAGCAGTAAATATTACTGAGGGAGCACAAATTAATGCATTGGTTTTAATTCCCGCAAGTTTTCCTCTATATTCCCTTTCCATTCCTACCAAAGTACCAACTAACAGAGCAATACCAACTTTTGGAAGTAAGTAAATAAGAATATCTATTTCAGGAATGTAGTGAATTGGTAATTCATATTGTAAATTCATTAATCAAGCCTTTTATACAAGAACTTTAGCCACAATTATTCCTTTTTTTAGCGAATTTAAATTTGAAAAATTTTCATCATTTGCCAAATATATGACCAAATTTTAAACTCCAAAAATTTTTCCGAAAGGTTTGTAGCATTCATTGGAGTTCTAAATGACCGACAAAAAAGTTCAAATAAATGAAACTGATTTAGCAAGACATATGGAAGATCAAGCAGCTCGAGCAGAAAGTTCTGGAATTGCGCAAAAAAAATTTTCTAATTTTCAGAAATTAATTACTAAAGTATATTCTCTTTCTGACAAAGAATTTGATATCGCTTTTTCAACTCTTGAAAGCATGCTCGAAAGTTTTAATAATAAGAAAAAAGAAACAAATAAAGATTTAAATAATGATAAAAACAAAGAAAAATCTATTGAAATTATAACAAATAAACAAAAAGTTATTGAAACTCAGAAAAATAAATAGAAAAAGTTTGGTCTTTTGACTTAAAAACAGTTGAGGTTGGCAACACATTATTCGAATTAACAAACCCTACCCATTTCACTTCAACTTGGCTGTCTTGTGAAAAAATTCCATAATAAAATCGACTATCAATAGCAACTGCATATCCGTTATCTTTGGGAGTGATTGAAACATAACTTTGTACTTCAATATTAGCCCCAGAAATATTTATATTAGAAATAGAAAAATATTTATTTTGTTGAAAGTTATTTACCTCTTCATCAATATTTGTTTGAATATTTTCACTAAATTCTTTTCTCACTTTAGTTTTAACAATATAAATACCATCTTTATTGTTTTGCGTCTTAAATGCGTATTCACCACACATAAAACTTCTAATCCCCAAAGATCCTATCCTAGAAAAAAGATTTGAAAATTGCTCAAAATAGTCGTTAGGTACTGAAACACTTTTATCTGAGGAATAAGAGATATCCGAACCATTTAATTGAAAGGAAAAAAATTCAGAACCCAAAGGGCCTATAACACTTGACTTTAATATACTATAATTTTTCTCCCAAATTCCTTCTATTTCTACTGGTGGTAGACGAATATTTTCAGAACTGAAGTCTGCAAGAAATTGTGGATTTTTACCAACAAAACATCTATTTTGAATAATTTGCGCAATTAATAATACAGGATCATCGTTCAATACTGGAACAAGTTCATGCTTTTTCTTAATAGTTACACACGAATTAAATAAAATAACTACTAAAATGACAAAAAAGATATTTTTACTCTTCATTTAATTCTCACCATTAGCTCAAAAGCTTTTCGTGCAATATTTTTACCTGTTAAATTTTCAAAAGTTCTCAACCCAGTAGGAGATGTTATGTTTATTTCGCCAATTTTTGTTCCAATGAGATCTAGACCTGCAAATATAATATTATTACATTTTAAATATTTTGCTACATTTTTACAAATATCTATCTGTTCTGTCGTCATTTCTCGGATAATTGCTGTTCCTCCTTGCGCTAAATTGGAAGCAATTTTTCCATGAGCTGGGAGTCTAACAAAATCACCAATAATTTCACCATTTGCTATGAG
>CAYSZE010000200.1:0-3610 GCA_964435255.1 uncultured Oligoflexia bacterium | reverse complement strand
ATATAATAATTTGCAAAAAGAATTAGATGAAATAAAATTAACTCTGAAAAATTTATCACTTGAGAGTGTTAAAAATAAAAGCTTGAACACCAAAACCAAACGTAAATAAGTAATTTTCATTAGGCAAATAACTTAATGTATTAATTAACCTGAATTTTCCTGCCAAAGACATATCATAAAGAGAAAATTTCAAAAAAGACTCTAATACATCAGTTAATTTCATGCCAGTTAGTAACGAATAATGTAATGAAAATTGTTTTCCTAAAGCATCTTTATTGTTTTCATCAACAATATCAAACCACTTTAATTCCGCTGCAATGAAAACTGAATTAAAATACAATTGACTTCCCAATCCTAAAGAATAAAAAGCAGTATAAGGATTTACTATAAGGGCATTACTTATTGCCATTGCTAGAACTTTTTGATCATTATAAGTATTTTTATTAGAGGTTGCTTCAAGAATACTATACAAATATTTATTCCCAATTTTAAACCCAAAATTAAATGGAAATTGATCTTCAAAAGTAACAAATACTTTAATAAACCCATTCGATTTATCTAAAGTAAAAAAAGTCCCAAGTGAAAGACCATGTGATTCCTCTGCTACATTTATAAATCCTATTTGTGACCCATATACTTTGCGTGCATAATTTATTATACCAATTTGTACCCCATTTACTTCATCCGCATTATTATATATGCCTATTTGTAGCCCATTTGTTTTTTTTGAAAAGTTACTGGCAAATGCCACTTGCGCGCCGTCTATAGTGTCCGCATTATTTCCAAAACTCACTTGAGCACCATTTCCATTTTCAACTTCACTATAGAGCCCTGATTGGAAGCCATATAATTGTTTAGCCTGTGAATATAACCCTAACTGTATTCCTAACACAGAAGAATCCACTAAATTAACAGGTGCAATGCTCATTCCAATAACATCATAGTTTGCTTTAAAAACTCCTGAAGTTACTGCTAATCCATAAATATAATCTGCTTTATTATAAATTATACCTAAAGAAAAATTTTCAATATGAAATTGAAACTCATTTTTACCAATCGAAAAAGGAAGCTCTATTGGGGAAAATAAAGATAATTTTACAGGCAAATAACGATAAATGATGTCTTCAGAATTTGCTTTTTCTGGAAGAGAATTTGTGGCTAATACATAAAATAGTTTAGACCAACATAACAAAACATATAAAACGTATTTAATAAAAGAGAACATTATGGAAATTGGTATCCTTTTTTAACTCTTTTTGATTTTTTCCATTCTGCAATTATTTTATTGTTTACAGAATTTTCCAGGCCTACTGGTGAACTTGTAAAACAGCTTTCTTTCATTCGCATAGCATCGGCACAGGCAATAGCTAAAGCGTCTGTCGCATCATGCGGTAAAATATTTAGCTGAAAGCCCAGTAAAGAACTCATAATTTTGGCTATAGAAGTTTTATCACAACGCCCATTACCTGAAATAATTTTTTTTGCAGAAGTTGCACTTATTTCACTTATTTTTAAACCACTTTGATGAGCTTCTGATAAAATAACTCCTCTCGCATGTCCTAAATACAAAGCTGTTCTAGGATTTTCTGCCAAAAAAGACAACTCAACACATAAATGTGTGGGGCTATAAACTTCTACAACCCTGCGAAATTCGATTGCTAATGTTGCTAAACGGGAAGACAATTCTTTATTTGCATTTAAATCCCATGCTCCAGCAGCAATAGCTGATAAACTGCCGAGTGAATTTATTTCTATAATGCCATATCCCGCCATTCTTGTTCCAGGATCAATACCTAAAATTCTCATAACTAATGAAACTTTTCTGTACGAATTTGTGGGTTTATTTCTGAATGATTTATTTTTGCATTATCATCAAGTGCGGTAAGAAATAAATAAACAGAGGCACAAATAAAGGCGAAAATAAACCCACTGATGAATAAAATTTTTAATTTAGAATTTTTTCTTTCAGTTAGCTGATTTGCCACAGAAACCTCCTTAAAATGACGTGGTCGATAAATGCCTTTTTCTTTCTACGGCAACTACAATCCCAATGCAACTTAATGCTGTCACCATATGTGTTCCACCATAGCTAATAAACGACAGCGGCACACCAACAACAGGAAACACTCCTAACACCATGCTAATATTAATGACAAAATGAAAAAGAAAAAAAGCGCCTACACCAACTGTTGCCAAAACCGAAAAAGAATCCCTTGCACGATCAGCTATTTGGAAAATCTGAATAATTAAAATAGAAAATAAAAAAATTAATATGAGACAACCAATAAAGCCATGCTCTTCAGCCCATACTGAAAATGCAAAATCTGTATGCCGTTCAGGCAAAAAATTTAATTTAGCTTGCGTTCCTTGCCCAAATCCTTGCCCCCATAAACCACCACTGCCCACAGCAATCATACTTTGGATCGAGTGATAACCCGATCCTCTGGGATCCAGCATGGGGTTTATAAAAGTTAAAACTCGTTGTTTTTGATAATCATACAAAATAAAATTCCAAGCTAATATAGACAAAGTCAAAGTAATAAAAAGTACAGTCATAATACTTTTTGCTCTTACTTTTATAGTTGCTATTTGTAATCCTGAAATAAGTAAAACCAAACTCGCTGTTCCTAAATCTGGCTGTGCAAGAATTAATAAAAAAGGAACACCAATAAATAATATTTGTCGCCATAAACTTAACAAAGAAAATTCAGAAAATCCTTTCATGATATTAAAACTTCTTGCGACAATTAAAATAATAACAAATTTAACAAATTCACTCGGCTGAATTCTAATCGGACCTAAAACAAGCCAGCGTTCTGCTCCTTTAGCACTCCGTCCAAAAATATCGACTGCAAGCAACATAATACAAACTATAATATATCCTAATAAACTAAGACGTTCTAAATTTTTGATATCTAACAAGACCCCCCAAAAAATTGCTGCAACTGTACCAAGTAAAATAAAAATAATTTGATCATAAAAACGACCTGGGCTATAAAAAGCATTTGTCGCACTATATAAATTATACAAACCAATACATATTATTGAATAAGTTGTTATTATTAAGCCCCAAGGCATTCCCTTAAATCGTTCTTTTATTAATGAAAAAATTATCATGTTTTACCTCAACTCTTCGGGCAGTGCTGAATCATTTAATTCTGTATTTTCATGATGATTTATTGGGAGATCTTCATTTATTTGTTCAGAATTCTGTGATGCATTTGGTTTTTGCTTAGTAGGAGCAAGAGCTGTTTTAACTGGTTTTGAAAATTTTTCAGGATATTTCTTTCGCCATGAATCAAGTGTTGTTCTTCCTACACCAATTCGATTAGCTATATCCATTAAAGTATATCCGTCTCTAGCCCAGCATTCCAACAACTCAAGATTATCTTCCTCAAGCCATTCGTCTGCTATGCTTACATTTGGTTTTTCTGTAGCCATTGGTCTGCTTTCTCCTTTCTTTTTGATTTCTTTCTAAAACTAAACAAAGCCTGATATTTCTATCAGACTAAGTTTACTCAACATTTATTTAGATTTTATACGTATTGCTTTATGTCATCATCGGTTACATCTGCAAATTCTTCACCATTGCTTCTGCATAAGAAGAAGT
>CAYSZE010000199.1:0-14747 GCA_964435255.1 uncultured Oligoflexia bacterium | reverse complement strand
CCTTTTTCCTACTGCGGCCAAAACAATTCAATTAGGTAAAGATAAAAATCTTTTACAATTAGCGGTGCAATTTATTTCAAATGGTGGTTTGGATCAAAGTGTGATTGCTGCTGATTTTGATGAAGCATTTATAAAATTGCTGCAAAAAAATCTTAAGGATAGCTGAATTGCAAATTAGCTTTATTTTGTTTATCCTCTCTTATTAATGAAAATAGAAGTGTTTTGTTTTCGATAGCAAAGTTGGTGATTGAATGAGAAAAAAATTTATAAAAAGTATAAAACTTTCTGTAATAGCATGTTTAACAGTATTTCCTGTCATGGAAAGGGCGCATGCGGCGTGTGATGTCGGCCCTGTTATTTTTCGCGATACTCTTTTTGGCGCTGGTATAGGCCTCGGTGTAGGTGCTTTAGTTCTAGTAGCGAATCAGAATTCAAATAATATTGCAGCAAACTTAGCGACAGCAACACTTATTGGTGCTGGAGTGGGCGCTGTTGTCGGTATTGTCGAGCTTTCCTTATCTGATTGTGGGCAAAGACATGGTGCCAATATTGAAAAACCTGGCTTTAAAGCGCAACCGTTGTTGACATTATTGCCAGAGAAGAAATTTGAATATGAAGCAACAAAGAATGAAGAAAGTCTAATAAACACTTTACAAATTGAGAAGTTAAATACTGTAGCCATGGGCGTAAGTTTAACGTATACCTTTAATTAAAATTCTAATGTCGAGCTTTATTTTTTCTTTTATTTTCAAATTTATACATGACTGAAAAAGCAATTAAACATAAAACCCCAATATAAATAGCTGGAAAACTTTTTAATTCTGTTTTAATCATCATTTCTGTAAATAACATGGGTGTTAATCCAATAAATAACCCGTTAGTTGTATTCATGCATAATGCTATAGCAGAAGTTCGATTGTGGGTAGAAAATAAGTTAGCTAATATATTAAATACAGATCCTACGCAGCATCCTAAAGTAACGGAAATGAAAATTATATAAATACTTAGTGCTGTAATATTTTTAGTGCTAAATATATATTGCGAAAATAAGGTTAAAATAAATAATGTAGAGATTCCTAATAGATATATTTTTTTAGAAGTAAATTTATCGGAAAGATAACCAAAAATAAAACAAAAGAACGAATTGATTAATAAACCAACAGTTACTAATCGTTCAAGATCAACTTTTGCAAATTGATATTCTTTTTGTAACATAGTCGAAGATAATATTAAAAAATAAAGAAACGCAGTAGCAGAAGGAAGTAGTATTAAAATACCTCGCCCAACATTAGGTAAATTTTGTTGAATTAGATTAAAAAAAGGTACTTTAGTTAATTTATTTTCATTTTTACACTTAATAAAGTCTTTGCTTTCTTGTAAACTTTTACGTAAATAAATTCCGAGTAATCCAAGAACTCCGCCAAAAATAAAAGGAATTCTCCAACCCCAAGTCGAAAAATCTTCTTTGCTTAAGAAAAAATTAAGTGAAAAATTTAAAAAAGAAGCAAAAAATGAGCCTAATAAGATACCGCCAAATAAAATGCTCATTGAAAAACTTTGTTTTTGTGGTGCAGCATATTCATGAATATAAGCCATAGCGCAGGGAGCTTCGCCTCCCATGGCAAATCCTTGAATAATCCGCAGTAGAATTAAAAGGAGAGGAGCTATAATTCCTATTTGCTGGTAGGTAGGTAAAAATGCAATACTTAATGTAGGCAATGCCATTAAAAACAAAGTCCACATAAATGGTTTTTTTCTACCTGTGGTATCGCCTAAATGGCTAAAATAAAAACCACCTAAAAATCGAGCTAAATATCCAGTTGCAAATATACCATACGACTTAATTAAAGCTAAATTCGGTTCTGAAGTATCAAAAAAATGTGTACTTATAATGGGAGTCATTATAGCAAACAAGGAAAAATCATAAAATTCAAATGCGCCACCAAGCGAACATAGAAACAGAGTTTTATTTTCAGATTGTTTATTTTTTTGCACTTTTTAAAGCTCACATTTTATTATTTAAACATTATATTTTTTAATATTTATTTACTTTTTTCTGCAATTGCTTTTTGAATTAACGTCATAGCAGCTTTGGCATCACAAGTTGGAAATTTGTTTTTTATTTCTTTAATTATTAATCCCATATTTGGTTTGTCATTAGGAGCTATTTTAGCTAAATTCTCATTGATAATTAAATTTAATTCATTTTCAGTAGGAGGATTGGGTAAATAGCGATCAACAAGCGCAAGTTCTTTTTGTACTTGTAAATATTTTTCACCATCTTTTGGAAACATTTCTAGGGAATCTGCAAGTTGCTTACGATAACCTAGAACTGAATCGAATTCGGCAACAGGCTTTGCCGCCGTTTGACCATATTGAATAGCACTTATCAGCATTCTTATGGCTGCGGTGAGTTCTTTGTCCTGACTTTTTAATGCCGTTTTTAAGTCATTTGTTAACGTTTCTTTAAGTGTTGTCATGTTGTTACCTATTTTGTTTTGAATACCCAAACACCATTCCAATCTTTTTCTAGACCTTTTTGTTTTAGGTATTCACAGCGTTCAATAAATTCTTTGCTGGGCGGATCTCCATTTATGTTTAGCTCAATTGCTGATTTAAATTTTTGGATAGCAGCGTCCCATTTTTGTTCGCGATAAAGTGAGAGACCTTCTTCAAACAACTGAATGAGGTCGAGTGTTTTTTGTTTATCATATTCTTTGTAGCGCATCACCTCATAAATGCGAACAGGTTCATTTTTGCCTTTGACTTGAATATTGTCTAATTCTCTTAACAGAAATTTTTGTGGAGATTTGAGGGCATTTTTTGTAAATTCAGAACAAATGATTCTAGTACCGTAGTTTTTATTAATTCCTTCTAAACGAGCCCCTAAATTAACGGAATCACCGAGAACAGTATAGTCAAAGCGCTGATCGCTCCCCATATTACCGACAACCATGTCTCCTGTATTTAAACCAATTCCTATATCAAGCAAAGGAAGTCCTTCCGTCTGCCATTTTTTTTGTAAAATCTCTAATTCTTCTAGCATTTTTATACTTGACTCTAACGCTCTATCTGCGTGATCTTCAATGGGAATGGGTGCTCCCCAAACAGCCATGATAGCATCACCAATATATTTATCTAGCAGACCATTGGAATCTAAGATAATCTTAGTCATTGGTGTAAAATATTCATTTAAAACTGAAGTGAGTTTTTCTGGGCTTAAACTTTCACTTATGGTTGTAAACCCTCTGACATCTGAAAAAAACACGGTCATAAATTTTTTGTCGCCACCTAATTTTAGTCTTTCTGGGTGTTCTAATAATTGATTGATAACGGCGGGGTTCAAATAATGTTGAAAAGCACTTCTCACCTTTTTCTTTTCTTTTTCTTCAGTAAAGTATTTAAAGACAGTTATGCCAAAATAAATTGAAATACTTTGTAAATAAAACATCCCAGCATAATACCAGTTAACTTTGCCAAATAAATAGTGTTCGTCAAAATAGAAAAAAGATAGCAAAATAATTATAATAAATAGTGATGATTTTAGTGCATTTAAATATTTTAAAGCATAAGAAAAAATAATACCTGATATAAGTAACAAAGAAATTTCTATTAAAGGTGCAGAAATGGGACGTTTCATAAAATCTTGGTTCAAAATATTTTCTATTATGGCCACATGATGTCCCACCCCGTCAAAGTTTTCATCAAAAGGAGACGGTCTTTTATCATTTGCCCCCGTTGCAGTACCGCCATAAACTAAAATTTTAGGCACATCTTTTGGGATTTTGTTTTCATAGGCATCGACTAAAGATATTTGAGGAATTTTGTTAAATTCACCGTAATGATTGATGAGTACTTTTCCTAAACCATCAAAGTAAACTGGAATTTTGATTTGCTTTTTTTTATTATCAGTAGGAAATAATTCAATGGAATCAATTCCTGAAGGATCAAAGTGAACAATAATAGCACTTTCTAAATAATTAGCTGCTAAAGCTAGCCCTAGGCTTGGGACAAGTATGGGCGGAGCTAGTTTTTCACCATATTTATTTATAGGATCTATTGCTCTGACAAGGTTCGATTTGCGAATAAGACCATCGCTATCGGATTGATTATTAGCAAACCCCATATATTTTGCTTTGCCAGCAATAATTGCTGTATTTGTCATAACGCCTGGGGAAATAATATCTCTATAATTTGATATTTTAAACCCCGTAGGAAAGTCTAAAAAATCTATTGCTGATGTTTTTAAACGTAAGAAGCTTGTAAACCAGTCATAGTTTGAATCTTGTATTTGTTTTTCATGTTCCAAATAATAAAAGCCTTGCACGATATTGCCAAAGGAATCTATACTTTTTCCCAGTGAAACATCGCCAGGGCTCGATTCTTCTAATTCAATTAATAATTTATCTATATCAGCTATTGAATATTTGTTACTTTTAACAATATCTTTTATTTCAGGGATGGTTTCATTGAGAAGACGATGAGAGTGTTCGGAAAAAAAAACGTCAAAACCAATCCATTTTACCCCTGCATTTTTCAAATTTTCAAATGCTTGTGCATAAATCCCTCTGGGAAATGGCCAGCGGCCAAACATTTCAATACTTCTATCGTCAGCTGAAAGAGCACCGACTATGCCGCTATAATTTCTTTGTCCGCGTAATTTAAAACGCACATCGTATAACTCACGTTCGAGTTGGCCTACAAGATCGATAGAATTTTTAGGTAGACTGTAATGCCGAATAAGAAAAAATAAACATAGTGAAGTGATAATAATACCAACTTTAAATGAAGAGGGTCTAAATAAAAAGCTTAAGAACTTATTTTTCTTTTTAATAGTGTTCACGGCAGTTTTTTGCTTGGACATTTAAATTCCTTCTGGCTATGAGATTCCAGAATATTATGAGCTAAGTATAATCATTATAATAGGTAAAAAAGTCTTATTTAGCCAAAAGAAATATTTCAGCAAAGTGATTATCTAATTCGTCATTTTTACTATTTTTTTTGATTCTTTTTGAGTTTATATCAATCGTTTTTTTGTGCAACTGTTGTTGTCCTGATTTGTTAGTATTTTCAAGATAATATTTTGTTATTTTGTTAATAGTTTCACGAATGTTTTTTGAATGATCTTTTGAAAGGATATCTATAACATTTTCAAAACTTTCCACAAAGTAAATTTCTGTTTTGTTCTGAATAATTTCAAGAGTTTTAAATATTAAAACAATTATTTCATTTATTAATTCTGGCTTATTTAAGTCACAACTTCTGCGTAATAGAAATGCCAAATGAATAGAGAATGACTTTAATAGGTCTAAATTATTTTGGATAATATTTATATATTCTCCTAAAAACTGAATAAATTTCTTATCATGCTTTAGCATTTGTGTTTGCAATACAGAATTTGTCATTTCTGCTAAATAAGGAGATCCTGTTAAAAAAATATCAAAATGTTCACTTAAAAAAGTAAAAGCAATTCCTTTTGTTTCTTTGTCAGTAAAATATTTGCTAAAAATATGTTCGAGCAGACTTTGTCCGAAGCGGGAAAGTATTTTTTGTAAATTATAGTTATTTTTTCCTGAAATTTTATGAAGAAGAATAACTGCTGCAATTCTAATTTCTATATTATTAATATTACACATTGCTATTATATTTGATGATATGTAATCGACAATACTTTCAAGCTGTGTTCTATCATATTTATTTATTTCTTTTAAATTATGACATCTTATAGATATTTCTATAAGTAACGTAAGGCAATGTGCAAGTAAGTCTTCATTAATTTTATCATTGTCAAATTCTTCATTCGTAATTTCTATTAATGTCTCGCTTATTTTTTTTATGAGATGAAACGATTTTTCTTCAGCTATTAAGCTTTCATAAAGTTGAAGTGTATAGAAACAAGTTTTTTCATGAGAAGTTAGAACCAAATAGGAGTGTAAATAATTAGTAAATTTTTCATGGTTTTTATATTTAGCAAAAATAAGATCGGTAGCAAACTTACAGCAATAGTTTTTTTGTTCAGCTGTTAAGTTTTTATAAGAAAGTAAAATAGAATTAGATTTTTCTTTAAAGTCATTAAAGTTATGGCTTTCAACCAAATACATTCTGATTGCAGCCATAGAATCATGAATTTTTAGACCCACTTTTTTTGTTGTCAAAGTGAAGTCCTCCTTTCTTATCAAGAAGCTTGAAGTCATATCGGGTGACTTTATTTTTTCTTAAGATTTTATTTTTTAATTATAAATATCATATTGTTATGTTAGGTGTTCAGTTGTTTTGTATTTATGTAATAGTTTATTATGATAGAAAAAATGATCGTAGGTTATGGATTAATGTTTGACTTGTTTTAGCTAGATTTTATTTAATATACGGAGTGTTAATTTGTTTTTTTTGAGAAACAAGATGATTGAAAAATAAGTAAGTTTATATTAATGCATTTCGGAAAATTTATCTTATCTTTTAAAGATAGAATATTTTTATTCATATTTCTAATTTTTTTAACTTAAGCAAAATAAATATTGGAGAATTTTGTGCGATTTACTTATTTTATATTGGTATATTTGTTTTTTCTCACTTCTTTTCTTGCCTGTAAAAATGCAGATAAAAATACTGCAACAATAAATACTAATGAGCAGGTTTTCTTAAGTGTGCAAATTAGTAATAATAATTCCCTTATAGCTAATAGTAAAAATAGTAAATTAACTATGAAAGGAAGTTATTATAATTGCGTAGGGCATGCAAATGCTGAGGAGTGGGAGGTTTCAAACTCAAGTACAATGAAAAGTAATAGTCTTTATTATAAAAAAAATGATAAAGAATGTGTGCTTTTTTTACAAAGTGCAGAGCTTGTTATAACTTATTTAAGTACAAATAAAATAGAAAAATTTAATTTTACAGCTGACGATGATATTAAAGTCACAGATAAATATGAAGGTAAAAATTTAAAATTTATCAGTGATAAAGATACATATTATTTTGATATAAAGATTGATAGCATAAATAATTCGTTAAACTTATTTATAATAGGGAAAAGTAATTTTTTAAGCAAAGATAAATTTTTTAATAGCGAAAAAATAGTTTTAGAAGTCATCCCAACTGATCAAAAAAATATTAATATAAACCATTTTAAAATTAGTCATTTTAATTTTAAAAATGCAGGAACTGTTCCAGTATCCATAACTTCTTTTAATAATGACTTTGTTTTTCAAGATAATTGTATGAAAAAAATTTTAGAAATTGGTGATGTATGTTCTGCTAGTTTTTTATTATCACATTCAAGTATTACTGAAAGAAAATTTTCATTAGCTGTAAATTATAAATTTAATCATCCAGATGCTGATATAAAGACAACTCAAAGTAGTCATACATTAGGGAATGATTATAAAAAAGAAATATTTACACAGGCGCAGTTTTTTAAAAATTTTTCAATATATAGAACTTTTAGCTATGGTAATTTATTATTTGTTGCTGTTAATACACAAGAAAGAGAATCGCTTTATCTTTCTGAAAATGGTGTTTATGGTCCTTTTAAAATAGTTGAAGGTATACCTCATGGTATAGAAATTAGAGGACTTAAAGTTTTTAGAGATAAAATCTATGTTATTGCATATAAAATTAATGAGAGAATAAATTATGGTGGTTTGTATGTAGCGAATTTAAATTATAGCCCAAGCAAATTTAGAAATATAATGGCGAATAGTACAGATAGAATACAAGATTTTTTGAGTATAGCAAATAATGCTAAAAATCTCTATGTTGCTACTAAAGGGAATGGGATATTTACGGTAGACTATAAAACAGATATTTTAAAGAAAATCTCAATTAGTGATGCACAAATTGAGATAAAAAATTTTCATGAAATATTTGTTTATAAAGATAATATTTTTGCTGTTTATGAAAATAATGTTTATTTTGCAAGAGAGAATGATTTAAAATTTTCAAAAATTAAAGTAAATATTTTGACAAATGAAATTAAAAGTTTATTTGTTTATAAAAATAAAATTTTACTTGGGACAAATTCTGGATTGTATTATTCAAAATTGACTGCTTCTGCCGATAATTTTTTAGAAGTTCTGCAAGGTGGTTTTATACAAGATAATTCCTTTAAAAATAATGACATTTACGACATGAAATTATTTGGAAATAGCTTATATATTGCTACTATCTGTTTTGTTACAGGATGTTCAAAATCTGATGGAATATATTACAAAAATTTAGATAGTGAAACAAGTTTTAGTAAGATATTTAGTCCTGATTTCAGTGACTTGTCTAAAACAAAGTATATGGGTATTTTTGTATCAAATAATGATATAATTGCATCTACTAGTAATGGTTTTCAATATTTGAATTTATTTTATCCAACAGCGGTAGATATAGATAATGTAAAAAAAGTATTTAAATCTAATAAAAATATGTACCTGATAAAAAATGGTTTTGATGATGGGATTTATATTTCACAAGATCTTACAATAACTGGTTTTAAAAAAAGAAAAATGAATTTAAATACAGATGGCATAATTTCTGTACAAGATGTTGGTAATTACCTTTGTATCTTAATTAAAAACAATAATGTAAATAGAGGGTTTTGGTGTGCGGAAAATACAGAAATTTTAGAGTTTAAGAAGGTTAATGAATTTTCAAATTTTGAAATGATAGGTATGGAGGCAAAAAATAATGTAATTTATCTTTATGCAAAAAACTATATTTTTTATGCAGAGAAAAATGAAAATAGTATAAAAGTTAAAAATTATATAAAATTTTCTTCAGATTCTGAATACAACTCTGCTTCGCGTGAAGAAATACGAGGGATGTATTTTGAAAAAGATCTTATAATATTATTGACTACTAGTAATATCTATTTTTCTAGATTAAACAAAGAAAATTTATCTTCAGAGATAAAATTAAAATTTAAAAAAATAATTATAAATATTAATTTAAATTATGGAGAAGAAATTAAATCTTTTTATAAATATAATAATTATATTTTATTAGGTACAAGTCGTGGTTTGTTTGCTGCGGTAAATGGTATGAATGGTAATTTTAAGAATATTTATAATATGAGTTCAGGGCCTGTTGAATCGATTTTTGGTTTTGGTAATTATGCGTATATAGTTGCAAATAATAAATTAAATTTAATCGGATTAAATGAAGATTTATCTGAAGGATATTATAATAAATTTTCAAACAAAGTGATTAGATTATTTTATGATAATTATAATTATTATTATTTAAGCTCATTTTCTTTTGCAAAAAATAACAAAATAAATCAATTTTCAAACTATACTGTATTAAGCAATATTCAAAATGATAAATTTATTGATGGTGTTTTATTTAATAAAAAAATATATGTACTATCTGAGAAGTATATATATGTAAAAAACGAAAGAACCGATAATCTTGAGTTTATGCAGGAAAATTCTCTTTCATTTTCTAAGATATTTGAATTTAATCAAGAATTATACTTATTAAATAAAAATGGATTGTATAAATTTATTCCTGGAAAAATATCTAAAGTATCTGACTTAAAAATGGATAATGTTATTACTAACTTTGATGAAGCTTTTTTTATAAAAAATAATGAAATTTATTATACAAATGATTTTTTATTTGCATCTAAAATAGATTTAAAAATTGATAAAAACTTTTCTAAAGAAAATTTATATTTTACTCATAAATATTTATACTTTACTGCCAATAATTCTTTGTTTTTATATAATCGAGAAAGTAAGGAACTGCGAACTATTTTATCTATGAAAGATATTAGGGATATTAAAATAGTGGGTGATTCTTTGTTTGTAATAACTAAAGATGAGTTTTTAGTTTCTAAAGACTATGGTAGCTCTTTTACTTTATTAAGAAATAAAGAGAAAGAAGCGGATTTTGAAAAAATTAATTTTGCCATTGCGGATAATTATTTAAATGTATTTACATATATTCAAACTGTAGATGGTTTTGTTGTGTCAAGTTACTATTGAATTATTTATTAGCTTCAATTTTGTATTGATCTAAAGAAATTTTATTAATAATATTGCTGTTTTTAAAATCAGCGAAGGCTTTTTTTGTCGCGTCAATGTCTTGAGAATTTGAAGTTTTGGAATTTGCATTATTTAGTGTTTTTAAATTGAGATTGAGTGCAGGATCGTTTTCTTTCATCCAATTTAATAGCAGATCTCGAATGCCAAAGTTTTGTGATTCAGTCATTAATTTTGCATACTCACCGTCTAACATACTTTGAAAAATGTCATGCGCATTGCTTTCATCTTCTGGTTTAGCTGTTTGTCGCATGCTTTTTATCATCATGTCTAGGTAAATTCCTTCAAACTCTTTGGCAACGTTTTCGGCTTCTTTTAATTTTTCGCCTCTTTTTTTCTCAAGAGGAGTTAGTGAATTGCTATCTTTTTTTAAGTCATTACTATTAATTATGTTTTGTGAATCAAGCATATTTATCCGCATAAATGACCCTACATTATTTTAATTTTTGCTCTTAAAGCTTTTGAACTTTCTAAAGTCTGTAATATTGAAACAACATCTTTCGGACCAGCTCCTAAAGTATTTAGTGCTCTTACCAACTCGCCAACTGTTGTAGTTAAAGGCAGATCTGCTACTTTATTTGATTTTTTTCCAATAATAATTTCGAGTCTGCCATGACTAATAGCTACGGGTTCAACAACAACATTATTCCCAGCAATAATTGTACCTGTTCGTTCATTGATAACTATTTGCGCTATGGTATCAGGGATCACTCTGAGTTGTTCCAATATGGCTACAAATGTGACTGGATTAAAGCTAGGATTATTTCGTGTAACTGTTTTAGGTAATTTAACTGAAATCAGTCCACTATTTACGGGGTCTGCGATAAATTCATTAAAGTATTCATTCAAAGTTTTTGCTATTCTACTTGCAGTTGTAAAATCGGCATTAATAAGACTTAATTCTATTTTATTATTATTTATAAATGTGGCTTGAAATTCTTTTTCAACCACTCCATTCAAACCTAAAGAAACAGTTTTTGGTGCAGAACTTTTGGCAGGCTGTCCTGAACCACCTTCATTGCCAGCCATAGAAGTGCCTTGAGAAATACTTCCCTGAGCTGTTGCATAAACTTGCCCATCAGCGGCAGTGAGAGTGGTCAATAGTAACGTGCCACCTTCAAGACTGCTACTATCACCCATGCTTGATATGCGGATCTCTATTTTATCGCCTATTCTTGCAAACGGGGGAAGGTCTGCTGTTACTGCTACGACGGCAGTATTTTTTGTTATGACTTCATTCGCAGTTAAGCTCATACCTAATCTGTTAAAAACAGAAGCCGCCGCTTTATTTGTGGCAACACTCGATTTGCTATCTCCTGTTCCTTGTAAGCCAACGACGAGGCCTAGACCAGTTAAAGAATTGCTACGGACTCCTCTTAATTCAACCAAATCTTTAATACGGATGCCTGTTTCTTTTTCTTGTGCAATAGCTTTTGAAACAAAAAGTAATGTGAGATATATAAAAGTCATTTTGATAAAAAGGGACGATTTCATTATTTTTAACAAGAATGTCTCCTTAAACTGTTGCGTTTATTTTTTCCCGTTACTTTGGTTCGTTGTGCTTTTGTTGGTGTTTCCACCACCGCTATTGCTGCTTTGTTTATTATTGTTACCGCCACCAGATTTTTTATTGCCATCTTTTCCAGCACCTTCTTCATCAGGTGGATCCATGATCGTGGCAGCATCGAATAGTTGTTTTGCTTGAGCTGTTTCAGCATTAAGGCGATTGCGGTCTTTTTTCAGTCTATCAGCTTCATCAGTCAATGCTTTTTGTTGATCTTTTAAAGCTTTTTGCTGTGTTTCAAGTTCTTTTTTCTGGCCATCTAAAGCAGCAATACCTGCGTTGAGATCGGGTGCATAACCAGAAAGAAGTCTAGAAGCAGTGAGATCCCAGCCTGCTGCTGAGTATTCAGAGAGCATTCCGTTATTTGTACTGGAGACTGCAACTTGGGTTAGATCTTTAGCGTCAATTTCAAATTTATTTAAATTACGTTGGGGCATTTTAGCCATGATCATAATATTTTTTTGCTCACCCGATTCGCTCACATAATTTTTGCTGCCCCGTAAAAAAACATCTCCACCAGGTTCAAAACCAACAATCTCAAATTTTAAAGATTTTACAGGGTCATACTTTTGGTTGTTGCTTGTTGCTGGCGTATTATTAGCTTGTTCTGGGGCTTTAAATTGCAAATCTTCTGGAATAGAAACCGTGATCACTTCACTTGTGTGCGTTGGCTGGTATTCTGTGGCCAAAGATTTGGGTTGGCTTGAATCGGCCCAAATACTTCCCGTGGTGGATCCAGGTTCCTTCAATTTAATCTGCATTTTTTCTCGTTTAATAAATAAATGTTCTTGTTCTTTTTCCTTAGGAAGAAATTGGCTTTTTCCTTCATTCATTTCAATAATTTTATCTTTAGGTAACGGTAGATCCTGCGGGGAAGGGATAATTTGCGCTTGTGCTTGCGTACAGCTAGCAAAGAAAATGATAAGGGCAAGTATGACAAAAATAATTGTAAAACGAACGACAAATTTTTTTGAAGTAGGTTCTGGGATGTTATCAAAAGCGTGCGACATTTTTTTTGTGGTACTGTTTCCTTTATCAATTGCGTATTCTATAGAATTTAAGTACTTATCAACAGTAGAGAACCAAAGATCTTTTTTTTCTTTTCGTGATTTTTCTGCGTAACTCTTAGGCTTTTGTTGTAACTCATTAAAAATTTTATTTAAATGTGTCTCAACATAACCATCTTCTTCTTTTAAATTTATTTCATCAAAAACTTTATAAAATTTTTGGTACTTATTATTTGATTGCATATTCTACCTCACCGGGAGCGACTACTGTTCCTTCAATAATTCCAGTGGGATGAGGAACTGAACTGTTTTCAAACCAGTTACTTATTTGAACACGAATTGATTCTCCAAGTCCAGCATTTGAAAGCGATTTTCCATAGGTTTGTATCGTTAGAGATTGCGTAGGAGAATATATAATTTTAATTTTTTCTCCTGCGTGTACAAGAATTTCTTGTGATAAATTTAATATATCAATTTCTTTACCTTGTCTAACTGGAAAGTTAGTTCTTTTATTGGTTACTTTATTAATACTATTTTCAGCTTCTTGTTTATTGAGATAAAAATATTTTGGATTACATTTTGATTCTTCTGTTGAGCAATTTGATACTTCAAGATCTTTGCCAGTTAAAATAGTATTTGGTGAAATATTTTGTTTAGCTGAAATATAATAAATTTGTTTTTTTTCAATTATTTCGAGACGCCAAGTCGTCTTTAAATTTTTTTCATTTCTTAATTCAAAGGTGTAATAATTATTGAATGTATTTTTAGTTTTTGTGATAGAAGAAATTATTAATTCATATTCCGAATTTAAATCTATATTACATTGTAAACAATGGATAATAAAGTTTAAGTCTTTTTCGTTGGGAAGAGATTGAAGATTAGAATTATCAACAACTATACTGTTATCTTTTTTTAAATTTTTTAAGAATTGCACAATAATATCTTTTTGAATTTCAGCAATATTTGTTACCTTGGATAAATTCTTGTATTCTATGTAAATGGTAGGTAAGGCTGAAATCATATTAGTGATCCATTATTTCATTTGATTGGTAGAAGATAACATTTCGTCACCGGTCTTAATCACTTTGCTATTTAGTTCATAAGCGCGTTGTCCAACAATTAATTGCACCATTTCTTCCACAATATTTACGTTACTTGTTTCAAGTTCGCCCTGATCAATATTGCCAATCCCATTTTCTCCTGGAATAGAAACAATCGGTTCGCCAGAAGAAGGAGTAACTGTATACAAATTGCGTCCCATTGAATTTAAACCTGCTGGATTGATAAAATTCGCTAAAAGAACTTGCCCTAGGTTTCTAGGTTCTTGCTCTCCACTGACTTTTGCAGAGACAAGACCATCTAGACCTATTGTGAGATGTAAAGTATTTGGTGGGATCACAATTTCAGGGATGAGTGGCAGCCCTTCGGAAGTCACAATCCGTCCATCGGCACTTCTTCTAAAGGTGCCATCTCTTGTATAGCCGATTGTGCCATCGGGAAGTTGAATACGGAAAAACCCTTTGCCCATTATTGCCATATCAGTATCTTTATTGGTGATTTTAATAGCACCTTCGTCAAACGATTTTTCAACAGAAACAATTTTAGAGCCATTTCCTATTTGAATACCACTGGGGGCAATAACTCCTGTGGTAGTTTGTAAACCTGGTGCTCTGATGTTTTGGTAAAGCAAATCATGAAAATAAGCCTTACTAGCTTTAAAACCTATTGTATTAACGTTTGCCATATTGTTCGAGAGTGTATCGATCAGTCTCTGCTGGGAATCCATACCGGTTGCAGCTGTGTTTAAACTCCTGAGCATGTGACCTCCTTTTAAGCATTCAAAATTGAATTGAATTCTTTTTGCAGGATAAATTGTTTTGTCCTAAAAGATGTGTGAAAACATTGCAGCTATCTAAAAATCTATAGGAAATTTTGAAGCAAAGGGGCATCGTAAATGTTACAAGAACGTGCTGAAAACATAAAAAGTTTCGATGGAAATGAATTGTTTTTTAGGGTGTATACGCCGTCAAAAAAGACTGCGGCAGAGTCAAAATTGGACGGTGTTGTTCTTGCAGTGCATGGGTTTGGGGAGCATAGCGGCAGATATGCACATGTAGCAAAAGCTGTTTGCGCTAAAAATCTTGCCTT
>CAYSZE010000198.1:0-17823 GCA_964435255.1 uncultured Oligoflexia bacterium | reverse complement strand
TACCACCAAATTCTTTTCTATACGCAAAGAAACAAAATGATTTCTTTGTTTGCAAAATACAGATAAAAAAACAACCAGTACGTCCTATTATAGCTGACAACGACAATAATCAAGATGAATTAATCCATGAATTTAGCAATGCTTTTTATAAATCAGTAGAACACCGCATGTTATCTGAAGTTGAATTAGGTGTTTATTTAAGTGGTGGAGTTGATTCCAGAGTTGTTGCTTATGAAATGAATAATTATCTCCAACAAAAAAAATCTACAAAACCTTTAAAATCTTTTACAATTAGTTTTGATAATGAAGAATATAGCGAAGCTACTGAAGCCCTATCTTTTGCCCAAAAATTTGGTATCGTCCCAAATATTTTAAAAGTAAGTAATTTAAATTTAAGTTATGCTTACAATCATGCCATTTATCATTCTGAAAATATTCAACCATACACAAATTGTGCTGCAAAATGGTGGTTAAGTAAGTTTACAGGTCGTTACGTTAAAGGTGTTCTCACTGGCGATGGTGCCGATGAACTTTTAGGGGGCTACCCTAGTTTTAAATATGCTAGCTGGTGGAAATTTGCTTTAAGTAGCGTGCCAGGAACTAACATATTTGACAAAATCAGTAAATTAACATCTGGTGCCAGCCTACGTGATGGTGCTCTCATGAAAAAATTAACTCCAGAAAAAGATCCTTGGCTTGCGGGTTCAAGCGTAGAAGGAACGGGAGAAGATTTCATTGAAAGTCTAAAATTGTGGGGTGTACCTCATCCTTTATTCAGTCAGATTAAAACAATAACGTCAGCAATTTTAGGTAACGAAGAAGGTGCAAAGTGGTTAGCCGAACAAAAAGATTCAATACGCTCATGGTTTTCTTTTGGCTACCAAAGTGATGATAATTTTTTAAGTGATCCTGTGAATGCTCTTGCTTTATGGCAAAACTACTTTTGTAAAACGCATTTACCTGTACAAATTTTAAACGTTGTCGGTGACAGAATGGAGATGGCAAATTCCGTTGAAGGCCGCACTCCTTTTTTATCAAGAGAAATGGCAAAACTTGTCGCAAAATTAAAAGATAGTATGCTGATTAGAGGTTATGAAGACAAATCAATTTTGCGTAAATGTTATACTAAAAAAATTGGCCAAAACTTTGCCATGGCTCCTAAAAAACAATTTGGCACCCCATTCTTATTTAATGAAAATTTAATAAGAAATTATCAAGAAATGATTACCACAAAAGTCAAAGACACACAGTTATTTGATATAAAAAACACTGCTGGATTATTTGAATTTATGCGTTCTGATTTTTTAAAGAAAAAAGCCAACCCTCACATTTTAACTCAATTAAATTCTGCTTTTCAGGCTCTTATCTGCTTTACTATTCTTGAAGACACTTTAATGAAAGGTAACGCACCTAGAAAAGAAGAAGATTATGAAGAGAAAGTATTAAATCAAAAAATAATTTAAACTTGTTCTAATGTTATTACTATAGTAGAGCTAATTGAATTAAATTCACAATTTATTTTAGCTTTGTGCATATCCAAAATAGGTTGAATTTTTTCTTCAATTAAAGCTTCAACAAATAAAGAAGCTCCTGGCGGAATACAAGTAAAAATGATGTCAACTAATTTTTTATTTTTTGATTTAACGGCAATCATACAATTAGAACCTTTTATTTCTCGCATAGGATAAACTATTTCATAAATTAACAACGAAAAGACACTTAACATTTGAGGACTACGGCACATTACAGATATTTTTTCTTCTTGGGGAACTAAATATATTTCAGTCACTGTCTTAGATATTTTCTCTTTAGCCGCCCTTACAGATTGTGTGAGTATCTCATTAATATTTTCGACTTTAAAAGAAGCACTTTCAATTTGTCTTGTCCTTGTTTCGTTAATGATTGGAACAAGAATTTTTACATAATTCTCTCGACCTTCTGTAAACTGAATGCCACAACCAGCCTGTTCTCCCACTTTAGATTCCTTACGAACCCACGCCACTCTTCCTTTCCCATTTAAACTTTCAAGAGAAGAAAACATTAAATTAAATTCTATAATATCGCCACTTTGAGGAAAATCATCGGTCAGAGCAACAAAGAACCCACCAAAACTAATATTAGTTGAGAACGTGGAAATCACTTTTTCCGAACCTGGCAATTTTATATTTACTTTAGAAGTCAGTTCAATCCGTTCATCGAGACGTTTGGTATAGCCCTCTTTACGTGAAAACACAGCGTCTTCCACAGAATAATACAAAGATTTTATTTGAAATGGCTTTGTAAACAAAGCCCAAACTCCCATGGCAATCGCAACATCAGGAGTCAATTGACTGCTTTGTTCTGTTAATAAAATAGCAACGGGAGGGGTCTCCTTAATGTATTTTTCTTTTAATGTATCATAAAAATCAAAAAAATTACCATCTAACTGGTTTTGTTCAGCTACTAAAATATCAGGCTTTTCATTTTGGCAAATATTTTCGGCTTCTTTCAAAGAATAAGCTGGAAAAACATCATACCCCTGTTGCTTAAATTCGGAACAAATAGATAATGCCAACGCTTTATCTTGACTGATTGCCACAAATTTCACTAGTATCCTCCATTGCAAAACGAAATATTTTGTTTTGCAAAATTCTTATCTAAACAAGGACAAATTATGGATTTCATCACATCTTTGATGGATCAAAGCTCAGCTTTAGGTGCAGCCATTGCTTATCTATTTACAACTTTTATTTCCGTTTTTGTAATGGTTGACCCATTCGCTGCAATACCAGTTTATCTTCTTTTAACGGAACGTTTCACCCCAAGTGATGTCAAAAAAACCAGACGAAAAGCTGTCTTAGTCGCCTCTTCTATTTTGCTCGTTTTTGCCTTTACTGGCATGAGTGTGTTGAATATATTCGGTATTTCTATCTCTGCGCTACGAATAGCAGGAGGCATACTTCTCTTAAAATTTGCCCTTGAACATATGATGGGGTCATCTGAGAAAATTAACCATGATGAAGAAGACGAAAGCCGCCATAAGGATGATATTTCTATAGTCCCCCTCGCCATGCCTTTACTAGCAGGACCAGGAGCCATTTCTACAGTTGTAGCTCAAGCGACTAACGCTAATAATATTTTTTATTACTTACTTCTTACCTTAGCTATCGTTTTAGTGATGTGGGTCAGTGCTTTAACCTTAAAATTTAGCCAGCATCTTTACCGTGTTTTAGGAAAAACGGGACTCAATCTTATGGGACGTATTATGGGTATTTTAATAGCTGCTTTAGCAATTCAATTTGTTATTACTGGTTTAAGGGATTCCTTTCCCAATTTATGGAAATAAAAAATAATTTGACCTTTGCCTTTCTCTGTTTCCATAATATAAGCTAAAGTATTTATTATATATATTTTAGGATAACTTATGGAAAATTTAAATTATTCAGACTTTTCCTGGATTATTTTATCTCTTATCTGCGCAAGCCTCTATTTTATAACAACATTTAAAATTAAACTAAAGTACAATTGGTTTTATAAAAGTTTGAGTATTATTTCTCTAGGAGTATTTTGTTTTAACAAAATAGACATAAAACAGATAGAATTTATTTATTTATCAATGTTTTTGGCTTCTTTAGGCGACTTTTGGCTTGGTTATGATGATAAAAAATACTTTCTGCATGGGCTTACTGCGTTTCTATTTGCCCATATTTTGAGTTCAATATTTTTTATTTTGCATTTTAAAAATGAAAATTTATTAAATAACAAAATAATAAGTATCATTATTATATTATTTTTATTCTCGCTTATGTTGTATAATTATATTGCTAAAAATTTAAAAAATTATAAAATTCCTGTTATTTTATATATTATTATTCTATTAATAATGGCTTATTCAGCTATATTATCTCAATTTAATACAATAACCCTTGTTATTGGTATTCTTTTATTTATCACTTCTGATTCAATTCTGGCTGTTCAAAAATTTAAACACAATTTTAAATTAGCAGACCAATTTATTTGGGTTAGTTATTATTTAGCACAATTACTAATTATCTCCAATTTATATATATTACATAATAGTAATTTATAAAATAAATGTAAAAATATATAATAAAAATTTAAATATCCATCATTCCAATAGATTAATTAAATACACATTTTTTATATAATAAAATATTTCAATATTTTGTCTTTATTTATTTACTTTTTTATACTAATGTGCTCTGAATGATATGTTTTTATTTCTTTTGTTTCCATATTTTAATTAACGAATCCTAGAATAATGTGTGGTATCAAATGACTAATATACACGAAATTTTCAATAATACTGATCTAAAAATTAATTACCCAAATTCATATATTGAATTATTTGAAAATAATTTGAAAAAACACCAAGAAAATAAAGCACTAGTATATAAAAACAACTTATTAACATATAAAGAACTCAATGAATATGGTAACAAACTTGCGCATTATTTAAAAAATCTAGGTGTAACAAAAAATGATAGAGTTGGTATCTATATTGATGAATGCATAGAAATGATTTCAGCAATTATTGGTATATTAAAAGCTTCTGCAAGTTTTGTTCCCATGCCTGATATTTTTCCAACTGATAGAGTCAATGACATAACTGAAAATGCAAAAATTAAAATTCTTCTTACTAAAAAAAATCTAATAAAAAATGAAGCAAGCAATTTAAAGTATGTATATCTAGATGAAATAGTAATTGATAAATATAACAATGAAAATTTATTAATTGAAACTAATCTAACAGACTGTATATATAATATTTACACATCAGGATCTACAGGAAAACCCAAAGGTGTTAGCCTGAGCAATCAAAATATTTTAAACTTTACTTTCTATATTATAAATAGGTATGAAATAACAAAAAATGACAATTTTTCTAAATTTGCAGGTTTTGGTTTTGATGCATCAATCATTGAAATCATGCCAGCATTAATTTCAGGAGCGACTCTTCATATTTTAGATAAAGAAATTAAAAAAGATATCCATAAATTAAATGACTATTTTGAAGAAAATAATATTACCATTAGCTTTCTTCCTACTCAGTTTGCTGAAATATTTATGGAAGAAGTTAACAATAAGTCTTTAAGATGTCTTTATACAGGAGGAGAAAAACTTAAAAAAGTTAAATTAAGAAATTATAAAATATATAATATATATGGGCCTACAGAAACAACTGTTGCTGCCACTTTTTATGAAGTGAATTCAGAAAATTTAGAAAATATTCCCATAGGTAAGCCTATAGATAATTATAAAGTTTACATTGTTAATAAAAATAATGATCTCTGCCGTATAAATGAAGAAGGCGAGTTATGCATTGCAGGTGAAGGTGTTGGTTTAGGATATATTGATTTACCAAAATTAAATAGTGAAAAATTTATTCCTAACCCATACCTGAAAGAGCCAAATAACTTAGAAAACTCATACAGTACTATTTATAAAACTGGAGATCTCGCAAAATGGTTACCTGATGGAAATATTGAATATATAGGCAGAATAGATTTTCAAGTTAAAATAAGAGGATTCAGAATTGAATTAGGAGAAATTGAACAAAAAATAATTCACTACCCAGGAATAAAGGAAGCTGTTGCTGTTGCTTTAAAAGATCCTATTGGTCAAGACTTTATTTGTGCATATTACACTACTTATGAAAATGGAATTAATGAAATTCATTTAATTGATTATTTAAATAAATCTATACCTGAGTACATGATACCACAAAATTTTGTCTATTTAAAAGAATTTCCTATTAATGCCAATGGGAAAGTCGATAGAAAATCTTTACCTTTTCCTTTATTTGATAATGAAAATAAAACAGAATACATTGCTCCTAAAAATGAAAAAGAAGAAATATTATTGCATTACCTAAAAGAAATTTTTAAACGCGATAATATAAGTTTATCTGCAAGTTTTATTTCTATTGGAGGTAATTCTTTACAGGCACTTATTTTGCTTTCAAAATTAAGAACAGAATACGATATAACAACAAATGACATTTTAAATTCTAAAAGTTTATCAGAAATTGCAACAAAACTTATTAAAAAATCTCATAAAATTGAGATGATTAAACAAAAATCAAATAAATTTCCAGCAACTTTTTCCCAAAAAGGAATTTATTATTCCTGGAGAATAGATAAACAATCTACTATTTATAATACTCCTGTTTCATTAGAAATAAAAGGGAATTTAAATTTAAATTCATTAGAAGAAGTTATAAATTCTATTATTATTGAACAAAGAATTTTAAGAACAAACTTCATTGTTGAGAATGATAATATTTTTCAAGTTGTTAAAAATTATCCTTCCATAAAATTAAATCCGCAAATTATTTCGACCGATAAAGTAGAAAGTTCATTTTATGAATTTATCAAGCCCTTCAATCTTGAAACAGAACCCCTCATTCGTTTTAAAATATTTTCAAACGAATCTAACACTAGCTATCTATTTATAGATATTCACCATATTATTAATGATGGCTACTCGCAAAATTTATTAGTAAATGAAATTATTCAAAGATATGAAAAAAACAAAAGCAGTCTTAACAAGAAAGATTATTTAGATTATTCCATTTTTGAAAAAGACCTTAACAAAACAACTGCAATAAATTTTTGGAAAAAACAGCTTAATAACTTTGAAAATTCAAATATTCCTTACGATTTTCCTGAAATTGAATTTACACATACAGGCGCAGCAATAAGTCAATTCATTCCATCTGATTTAATGACGAATGTAAAAACAATTTGCCAAAAGTTAAACATTACAGAATATTGTTTTTTTCTTAGTGCTTTTATTATATTAAATTATAAATTATCTAGGAAAAATACGACTTGTATAGGTGCCTTTTTTTCTGGCCGCTGCCAAGAAGAAACGCAAAATATGTTAGGTATGTTTGTCGCAACTTTACCAATTATTACAAAAATTAACAGCGAAAATGAAGTGGCTGATTTTCTTCAAAATATTCAAAAAAATCTGAATATTATTTTAGATAATCAAGAAATTTCATTAAATGAACTCATTGAGTTATCTGAATTACCAATTGAAAATGGCCGAAACCCATTTTTTAGCAATGCATTTAATTTTGTAGAATTATTTAATAATACAAATAATTTAAGCATAAAAAATTTAAATCTATATATAAAGGATCAATGCCACTTTGACTTAACTGCAATTTTATTTAAAATTGATAATACTTATGAAATAAGATTTGAATACAATACCAATAGTTATAAAAAAGAAAGCATTACAAGTTATTTATCTTCATATTTAGAAATTTTGAACGCACTGGTACAAACAAAATTTATTAAAAATTTAAATTTTATAACACAAAATGATAAAAACAAAATTATCAATAACTTTAACAATAAAAATATAAATTTTAATATAAATAAAAGCTATATAGAATATTTTCATAACATTGTTAATCTTTATCCAAACAGTCCTGCATTAAAATTCAAAGAAACAGAACTCACTTATTCAGAATTAAACAAAAATGCAAACAAAATTGCAGCTTTACTAATTAATAATGCAGTTAACTATAAAGATAAAATTTGTTTATATTTTAATGAATCACAGGAAATGATAACAACTATTATTGCAACACTAAAGACATCAGCAAGTTTTATCCCTATTGCAGATACCATGCCAAAAGAAAGAATTTATGAAATATTTAATGACTCAGGTGCAAAATATATATTAACAAACTCTGATTTATTTAACAATAATTTTTCTAACGAAACAAATATTCATAATATTATTACAATTGACACTTCTGATCTTAAAAATTTACCTGAATATAATCCAGTAATTCAAACTAAAACCGACGATTGTTTATACAGCATATATACTTCTGGCTCAACTGGTAAACCCAAAGGAGTCAGCATTTCAAACTTAAATGTCACAAACTTTTCTTTGCATATGATTAAAGAATATAATTACACAAATAATGATTGTTTTACAAAGATTGCTGGCTATAGTTTTGATGCTTCCATATTAGAAATTATGCCTTGTTTATTAGCTGGAGGCTATCTCCACATCATTCCTAAAGAGATTAAAAGTAATATAGAAAAATTAAATAATTACTTTAATGAGAATAATATTTCAGTTGCTTTCTTACCAACACAATTTGCTGAAATTTTCATGAAAGAAGCAAATAACACTTCACTTAAATATTTAATTGTCGGTGGTGATAGACTCAAAAAAGTTAAATTAGCTAATTATAAAATTTTAAATGGCTACGGTCCAACTGAAGCAACTATTGCTTGCAGTATTTACGAAGTTCTTGATGACAAATTAAAAAATATTCCTATAGGAAAACCCTTATCTAATTATAAAATATATATTTCAGATGAAGATAACAATTTATGCCCCATAGGAGTTGCTGGCGAATTGTGTATTGCTGGAGAAGGTGTTGCATTAGAATATATTAATTTACCTAAATTAAATACCGAAAAATTTATCCCTAACCCTTTCCTAACTGAAACTGAAAAAGACGCATTTCGCTATAACAGACTTTATAAAAGCGGTGATCTCGCACGCTGGCAAAACGATGGAAATTTAGAATTTATTGGCAGAATTGATTCACAAGTTAAAATTAGAGGTTATCGCATAGAGCTCAATGAAATTGAACAACGCATTTTAGAGTTAAGTGATATTTCTGAGTGTATAGTTCTGCCCATAAATATGAGCAATGATCACATTTATTTATGTGCTTATTATGTAGGAAATCATAAAACAGAAGAAGTTTTAATAAAAAATTATCTTGCTAAGTTTCTTCCAGATTATATGATCCCTGAAGTTTTTTATTACCTATCAGCATTCCCAATTAATCAAAATGGAAAAAGAGATCGAAAAAAATTACCTATTCCCATTATTCAAATTGATGATCATCTTACTCAGCCAGAAAGTGAAAATGAAAAGAAAATTTATGCTGAATTTCAAAAAGTCATACAAACAAGTAAATTTGGTATCGATTCAAATTTCTTTAGAATTGGCGGAAATTCTTTAAAAGCTGTACAAATTGTTACGCACTTAGCGAAAGATTTTAATATAGAAGTAAGCGATATTTTTAACCATAAAACCATTAGAAATATAGCAAAAAATATTAAAGAAAATAAATCTAATTACGAAATACCTAAAACTTACTTAGAAAAATATCCTCTAACCAGTTCTCAAAAGGGTATTTACTTAGCTTCTATCATGCAGACAAATTCAACTGTTTATAATATTCCACTAGCGTTAGAAATTAGAGGTCAACTTAATAAAGACAAACTAGGGAGTGCAATTGATAAACTACTTAAAAACAATCGCGTTCTTCAATCTTACTTTATTTTAGATGATAATGAGATATATAGCAAAATTAACAAGCATGTATTTATAAAAAAAGATTTCCAAAAATCTAAATATCAAGAATTGGAAACAAATTTCCAAGAATTTACTAAATCATTTCAACTAAATACTGCTCCATTAGTAAGAGTAAAACTGATTCAATTAGATAACTATCATCACGTGTTATTTTTAGATATTCACCACATAATTAATGATGGTTTTTCTGAAAATTTAATTTTAAATGAAATATTTGATTATTATTTTGATGAAATAAATACTAAGTCTGAAAATTCAATTGATTTTTTAGACTTTAGTATATTTGAAAAAGATAATTTGGACTTGAAAAATAAAAGTCTCATAAATTGGCAAAAAAAGATTGATAAAATAGCAAAAACTCATTTACCCTTTGATTATCCAGAAAAACAATTTAATGATAATGGTGACTCATATAAAATAAAAATACAAAACGAAAAATTCAAAAAAATAAATGATTTCTGCCTGAATAACTCTTTAACTATATACACTGTTTCAATTGCTGCGTATTATATTCTTATTTACAAAGTTACAAGAACGAATAATTTAACAGTCGGTGGTTTTTTCTCAGGTAGATATCTACCTGAATTGCAAAATATGCTAGGTATGTTTGTTTCATCTTTACCTATTTATTTTGAAATTGACTCTAATCAGACAAATTTAGAATTACTGCATTCTTTACAAAATACAATTTCTGATGTTATGAAATTGCAAAACTGTTCAATTGAAGAAATATCACAATTATCAAGTATAACAAACAGTGATGGAAGAAACAAATTTTTTAACAATGCCTTTAATTTTATTGAAAATATAAATAATTCTTATAAAGACATCAATGTTAAAATATTAAACTTAAAAAATAAAGTAAAAGCACACTTCGACTTAACACTAAATTGTATAAAAGATAAAGATGAAATTGAATTTAATTTTGAATATAGTACTGCGAGTTACAAAAGAGATTCCATCATACAATATGCTAATTGTTATATAAATATTTTACTTGAATTAACTAACAATGAAGAATTTATAAAAAATATTTCTTTTATCACAAAAGATGAAAAAACATGCTTATTAGAAAAATTTAATCAAACAAATATTCCAAGAGAATATAATAAATATTATATAGATAAATTTTATCAAATAGCAAAAATATATCCACAAAACCCTGCACTTGTATTTCAAGCTTCAATTCTTACATATGAGGAACTGAACAAAAAGACAAACCAACTCGCTCAATATCTCATAAATTTAGGTGTTGATAAATCTGAAAAAGTCTTACTTTATTTTGACGAGTCACTTGAAATGGCTTCTAGCATTATTGCCGTTTTAAAAACGGGAGCTAGTTTTATTCCCGTAGCTGACTCGTTTCCAATAAATAGAGTTATAGATATTTTAACTGATGCAACTTCGAAGTATATAATTACAAAATCGAATATCATTCAAGAAAACAGTTCAATTCCAAGTTCAGTAAAAATTATTACAATAGATACATTAAACTTAAATGAAAATAGTGAGAATAATATACCAATTAATTTACAGAGAGATGATTATGCATATCATATTTACACTTCGGGTTCCACAGGAAAACCCAAAGGTGTAAGTATAAGCCAAAAAAACATAATAAATCTTTGTGACTACTATTCTAATTTATTAAGTTTAAATGCTAATGATAGCTATGCCAAATATGCTGGATATAGCTTTGATGCCTCATTAATTGAAATATTACCAACCCTTGTATCAGGAGCCGCATTACATATTTTAAATAAAGAAATAAAATTAGATCCCATAAAACTAAACAATTACTTTGAAAAGAATAATATAACAAATTGTTTTCTTCCCACCCAATTTGCTGAAATATTTATGCATGAAATAGAAAATCATAGTTTAAGAAATTTAATTACTGGTGGTGAAAAATTAAAAAAAGTATTTAAGAAAAATTATCATATATTTAATCAATATGGGCCTTCTGAAACAACTGTTGTCACAACTTCATTTGAATATGACGGAAAAAGCTATAGCAATATTCCAATTGGAAAACCAATTGATAATTTTAAAGTTTATGTCACTGATCCAGATATGAACTTATGTCCTATAGGTATTCCTGGTGAATTATGCATTTCAGGTGATGGTGTTGGTCTAGGTTATATTGGTTTGCCTGAATTAAATAAACAAAAATTTATTACAAATCCTTTTATTAATGATAAAAACCATTCTGTTATTTATAAAACTGGCGATCTTGTGCAATGGCTTCCTGATGGCAATATTGAATTTATTGGTCGTATTGATTTTCAAGTAAAAATTCGTGGCTTTAGAATTGAATTAGGTGAAATAGATTATCAACTCAGTCAATTTCCTGAAATAGAAGACTGTCTAGTCTTAGCTCTTCAAGACGAAAGCAAACAACAATATTTATGCGCCTATTATACTGCGGAACATAAACTAGCTGATAACCTTATTAAAACTTTTTTAATGAAACACTTACCAGATTATATGATCCCTGAAGTTTTCTACTGGATGCCCGAATTCCCAATTAATGCAAATGGAAAAATTGATCGAAAACATTTCCCTAAACCGCAACGTTTAAATACTTCTATTTATGTTGCTCCAAGATCGGAGCAAGAAAAATTTGTTGCAACTGCTTTTTCTGAAGTCTTGGGGATCACAGATCCTGGAGTATACTGCAATTTTTTTGAAGCTGGCGGTAATTCTTTAAAAGCAATACAACTTGTCACTAAAATTCAAAAAAATTATGATATCAAAATTAGTGATATTTTTAGCTTTAAAGATATAGAAAATATTGCAAAAAATTTAAAATATTTTGATTCAGGATTTAATATTGATTATCGCTTTAAACAAATTAAAAAAATGTTAAATGAAAAAAAAGAACACATTGTTTCAGAAAAAACTCTCAACAAACAGACAAATTATTTTAACAGAATACAAGAACTCAAAAACTGGATACCACAACCCATTCAAAATATACAAAATATATTAATTTTAGGTGGGGCTGGTTTTTTAGGAAGTCATATTATATTAGAACAACTTGCCACGACACAAAATAATATTACTGTTTTATTACGCGCAAATAATCTAAAAGCTCAAGATGAATTTATTAATTCATTAAACTATTATAGTAAAAACAAATTAACTGATAATGAATTTAAAAGAATCAAAATTTTATCTGGCGACTTAAATTTATTTAATTTCGGTTTAACTGAAGAACAATACTATAAATTACAAAATTGTATTTCAAGTGTCATTAATTGTGCTGCAAATGTAAAACATTATGGTGAATACAGTCAATTTTATCAAGACAACGTTGAAACAGTAAAAAATATTATTAATTTTTGTACAAATAAAATTAAACTTCATCATATTTCTACTTACTCTGTATCTATGATTGAAAAAGACGAAAACAAAAATAAAAATTATGATGATATTTTTACTGAATATGACTTAAGAAATTCTGAATTATTAGAAAACTATTACTTAAAAACAAAAGCTGAGGCTGAAAATATAATTCGTTCTAATTCTAACTTAAAAGCAAATATCTATCGAGTGGGAAATTTAGTTTTTAATACTAAAACAGGATTACACCAAATAAATAGCGAAAGTAATGGCTTTTATCAAAAACTTAAATGCTTACTAAATATAGACTCATTGTGTGCTCATGACGATATTGATTTGACAGAACTTTCACCAATTAATAATACGGCTGAAGCTATAGTCTTACTTTCACAACAAGATAACTTAACAAATGAAATATTTCATATATTTAACGAAAATCTTTATAAATTCTCACAAATATTCAATGAACACAATGATTACAAAAAACTAGTCATAAATAATGTTGATAGCTTTATCGATAAACTGTCTTTTTATTATAAACATAATTATACAAAAAACATTTTAAATAATTTTTTACTTCATATGGGCTGGATTAATCTTTCAAATACCAATTTGAATATAACTGTAGTAAATGATAAAACTAAAAATATTTTGAATAAATTAAACTTTTCTTGGGATAAAATTGATGGTTATCACTTTACAGATATTTTAACTAAAGCTTATAAAGACAGAATTACGGAACTCAGTCAGCTTGAAACTTTAAAGTCGATAGACCATACTAATTTAACTGAATTTAATCACTACTGCAAATTAAGAATTTTAGATGAAAATGAAATAGTCTATCCTTCGCATGCTAAAGAAAAATCATTTCATATTATTTTAAATGGATTTGCACAATTAAGTATAAAGTCTAACATTGGCGGTTGGATAAGCTCTATTGGTGTCCTATCAGCAGGTGATTTTATTGGTCTAGAAAACTTATTTGACTATAATAATAACAATTTAATTATAGATTCTATATTTGATGAACTTGTTCTTTTAGAAATTGATGAACAAGATTTTAACAAAATAAAAGGAAATAAAGAAATTTTTGAATCACTGTTTAAATATCTTCTTAATTCTTTAAATAATAAAAATTTATTAATCTCAAACTTTGTATAGGAGAATATATGCTAATTATTGAACATACATTAAACGATAGAAGCCAAAGCTTTAACTGTAGTGGGAGCCTTGATCTTGAAAGTTTTGAAAATTTTGACCAATATTTTTTTGGTAACTACGATAAATCGATCGAAAATATAATAATAAATCTAAAAAATGTTAACTATATTAGCAGTGTTGGTCTAAGAAGTTTATTGCGTTGTGCCAAGCAAGTTTATGCAGATAAAAACAAAATTTTTCTTAAAGTTGAAAATGAAATGGTAAAAAATATTATAACCTTATCTGGTTTTTGTAAAATACTTCCATTTTTAGAGGATGAATTATGATCTTTAAAGTTAATAAGAATAAAAAAGATGTCATTCATTTTTTAAGTACTGTTGGAAAATATCTTGACGTTGACAAATCTAAAATGGCACATCTAAAGCTAGTTTTAGAAGAATTATTAACAAATAGCATCAAACATTCAAATAATAGTTTAAACCCAATTGAAATAAAAATTACATCCAAAGAAAGCGATCTTCATATTGAATATCATGATTATTCAGAAATATTTGATATATATGAGCATTATTTAAGCAATAACAACCTAGATAATAGACTTAATGAAATGCAGGAAGGTGGTTTTGGAATATTTTTAATATTTAATATAATTAAAAATTATGAGTTTTTTTACGACCAAAAACAATTTAAAAATACAATGAAATTTAATTTATGAAGCCAGACTTTAAAAAAATTAATAAAGATTTTGAAAATTATTCTAAAAATGTAATTATTAAAACCGTAATTGTTTCAGTGATTTTAGTAATAGTAGCTTTTGTAATATTATTTTTTAAGCTTTTATCATTTAATTTTGAAATTCAAAATGAAAATATACAAAAAAATTCTCAAATAATAAATTACCAAATTGATTTTATTTCTAAACATGTCATTAGCTTAAAAAATTCTTTTTTGTCTTTTAAGCACCTGGACAACCATTACAAATACAATATTCATTATAGTTATAAAGATAGCTACAATAGATACATTTACAATTCACCGCATATTGGTACATTTATATCTCTGTATCATCCGATGACAAAATTTGTCGATGAATTTTCAGCCCTTGAACATGTGGCAGTGATGATCAAAAATTTTCAAAAAATTGATTATGTTTTATGGACTTATTACTACTCAAAGAATAGATTTGTTTATGTCTATCCATTTATTGAAAATCCTATGACTTATAAATTTTCTGAAAAATCATATAGTGGGGACATTTTAGAAAACACAATAAATGCTAATAAACCTTATATATCTACAATTTATGATGACCTTATAACAAAGAAAAAAGTATTTGCACTTACTGTACCCATTTTTAAAAACAATATTTATCAAGGAACATACGCTTTAGATATTGACTTAGAAAAACTTTTTCATAGTGTTTCAGACTTAAATAAGAATAATAAAAATATAGTATTATTTCTTGTTGATAGGAAAAATCAACACTATTCTCTTGAAAATCAAAAAGACGATACTTCTTGGTTTCATTATGACCAACACTCTAATATAGATATAGGTTATAACTTTAAAAATTTTCATGTCTACAATACCCAAAAAATTGTCGATGGGATTGTCCTTGTTAGCACTTTCTCTCTGTTAGATATTCTATACAATTCGTTGTTAGACCCAAATTTAATATATTTTATTTTTGTCCTAGGGATATTTTACATATTTATATTTTTCTTTTATTTTAAATTTATTAAGCCTCAGCACACCATTCTTATAGGAGTATTAGAGTATTTAGACTCCAGAAAAGACACAAAAGAATCTAAAATGAATCATATTACTAAAGAAGTTTATCGTGTATTTAAATATTTGATCTCAGAATTTTCAGTAAAAATTAAAATTGATAATGATATAAAACACAGTAAAGAAACTATTGAATACTTCATTAAAAGTTCTCATATTGACTCAGATTATGGCTATATGATCAACCCAGCTTTTAATTTTAGTGGTGACTATGTAAGAATTTTTGAATTAGATGAGGAGTTAAAAATATATTTTATAGCAGATGTCTCTGGCAAAGGTGTCGGCGCTATGATTCTAGTTAATCATATTGATATTTTCTTTAATTTCAATTTAAAGAATATTAAAAATTTAGAAAATTTTGAAGAAATTTTAAATGATTTTAATAAATATTTATTAAAAAGAAATATTAATTGTAATTTTATTTCTTTTAAAGCGATAGCTGTCAATAAAAAAAGCAGAGATATATACTTAATAAATGCTGGAGCTCCTAATATTTATTTTTCTGACAAAAACAATACTATTCATGAATTAAAAAGCAGTGATTCTTTCACTCCAATAGGAATTAATGAACAAGAAATCTATCTATTTAAAAAATTAGAAATCCAACATGATATAATATTTTTGTTTTCAACAACCGATGGTATATTGGAACAAAAAAATAGTTTTGGTACTTTTTATCAAGGAAAAATTACTGAAACATTAAACACCTGTTTAACTAAACAAACAATAGAAGACATGATTAAATATATTTGGCAAGATTTTTTTAATTTTATAGAAAATTATGAAAATCAGTATGACGATTTTACTTTGTTAGTCATAAAACTTCCATTGCCTGATTAATTTAAATCAAAATATCAAAACTTAAAATTTAACTGATTAACGATACTTATTATTTTTATTGCCTCAACATAATCTATGTTTTCATATTTTTGACGGAGCTATTATTTTATAAATATCATATCCTTAATACTATAGAACAAGAGGAGTTGCATATGCCAATTGTGTTAAGAGTCTCTTTTTTATTTTTAATTTTAATCATGCAAATTAATTTATATGCCAAAATAAAAGTCGATGTTCTTGCTGATGCAGGTTATGAACCCTATTCCTTTGACAAAAACGGACAACCAGCAGGATTATATTATGAAATATTAAAAGTTATTTTTGCCCAAATGCCAGAATATGAAATTATTTATCATACTATGCCTTGGAAAAGAGCCTTAAATGATTTAAAAATAAACAAAGCTTTTGCTATCTACCCCCCTTATTATCGGCCTGTTGAACGTCCTTGGATTCAATATTCTGATAAAATACTTGATGAACACATTTCGCTTTTTTGCCGAAAAGATAATAAATATGCTGCCAAAAAGAAATGGCCAGAAGATTTTAAAGATATGATTGTCGCTAAAAACTCAGGCTTTATTATGGGAGAAAACTTTGAAAAAGCTGTCAAAAGTGGGCTGGTCAAAACAGATGATGGTGCACAATCTACCCTCCAAAATTTACAAAAAGTGAAAAAAAATTATGCTGATTGTTATATTAATGACGAACTTTCTATTAAAATAGCAATTTTTCAGAATTTAGTGAACGAGGATCTAGGTGATAATGAAAAAATTATTAAAGTTATAGATTTAGTTAATGAACCTGCTTTTTTAGGTTATGTGAATAATAAAGATTTTTTTCCTTATAAAGACAAATTTATCACACAATTTAATAAGCAACTAAAGAAGTTGAAAAGTTCTGGTGAACTAGAAAAGATTTACAATAATTTTATTAAAGAGTCACTAAAGAAACAGAATTAATTATTATCTGTATTTAATATAAATATTTTTAAATAACAAAACAGATATTTAAATAGAGTTTGTATTCGTTTAATTTGCAACCCAAATCCGACAATTTCTTAACCTTTCTTAAATTTTTTAAATAACATATAATTTTAAATAAACTATTTGGAGAGTAAGTATGTCGTCTAAATCAGTAAGTATGCTTTTTTTGTTATATATAAGCTTCTTTTACGCGAATTTAGCTCGAGGAGAAGAAATTCAATTTGAAACAGACATATGGTGCCCTTATACATGCGATGAAAAAACAATTGGTATGAAAGGTTACGTTGTCGATGTGGCAGAAGAAATATTTAAAGAAAACAATATTAAATTTGTTACCACA
>CAYSZE010000197.1:0-8812 GCA_964435255.1 uncultured Oligoflexia bacterium | reverse complement strand
GCTTAAATTAAGAATATCTTCAGTGACTTTTTTTATTGTTTTATGTAGTATTTTTTGAATTTCTAATGAAGCTGGTTCATTATTTAAAAGACTTTTACCTTCATCGTTTAAGAAAAAGCGTTCAACACGACTTAAAAAACGATGAATACCTGCTAAATTACTATCGTCCCAATCTTTTGTTTGGGTTAATGGGCCCATAAACATTTCGTAGACTCTTAAGGTGTCTGCGCCATATTGCTGAATGACATCGTCAGGATTTATCCCATTACCTTTCGATTTGGACATTTTTGCCCCATCACGACAGATCATGCCCTGATGTACTAATTTTTGAAAGGGTTCATCAACGGGACACACACCAGCATCAAACAGTACTTTTGTCCAGAAACGGGAGTAAAGCAAATGTCCTACAGCATGTTCTTGTCCACCAATATATAAATCGACAGGTAACCAGTATTTTAATTTCTCAAAATCGCCAATTGAATTTGTATTAAACGGATCAATGTATCTTAAAAAGTACCAGCTGCTACCAGCGCTTCCTGGCATGGTATCTGTTTCTATATATTCTATTTCGCCTTTTTCATTTTTTCTTTGTACCCAACTTGTTATTGCAGATAGTGGGCTTTTGCCATCACCTGTAGGTTCATAGCTCGTTACTTCAGGTAAAGTTAAGGGGAGTTCATTTTCATTTAAAGTTCTTATAATGTTACCTTTGGCATCTTTAATTATTGGGATAGGTTCTCCCCAGTATCTTTGTCGACTAAAAATCCAATCACGTAATTTGTAAGTAATGCTTTTTTCGCCAATATTATGTTTTGTTAAGTGCTCAATTATTTTATCTTTAGCGTTTTCTACATTCATTTTATTTAGAAAGTCAGAATTAATAAGTAAACCATCATCTGTGTAAGCAGCATTATCAATATTAACTTCTTTATCTTCAGGCGCAATAACTTGAACTATTTTAAGACCAAATTTTTTAGCAAATTCATGATCTCTTGTATCGTGTGCAGGTACGGCCATAATAGCTCCGCTACCATAACCCATTAGAACATAGTCACTGATCCAAATTTGTATTGGCTGATTAGTAACGGGATTAATAGCATATGATCCTGTGAACACACCAGACTTTTCTTTATTTAATTCTGTTCTATCGAGGTCACTTTTTCGTGCAGAAATTTCACAGTATTCTGTGACTTTAGTTTTTTGTGCAGGAGTCGTAATTGTTTTTACTAAAGGATGTTCAGGTGCTATAACCATATAAGTTGCACCAAATAAAGTATCAGGTCTTGTGGTAAATACTTCTATTTTTTCGTCTGCTAAGTCTTTTACTGGAAAAAATATTTTTGCACCAACCGATTTTTTGATCCAATTACGTTGAATTTCTTTTGTAGATTCAGGCCAATCTAATTTGTCTAAATCATTTAATAGTCTTTCAGCATAGGATGTTATTTTTAACATCCATTGTTTCATTGGCACCCGATAAACAGGATGATTTCCACGTTCACTTTTGCCGTCAATCACTTCTTCATTTGCCAGTACTGTTTTTAACGCGGGACACCAGTTTACAAAAACTTCTGCCTGGTAAGCTAAACCTTTTTTATGTAGTAGAGTAAATATCCATTGGGTCCAATGGTAAAATTGCGGATCACATGTTGCAACTTCTTTTTCCCAATCATAAGAAAAACCAAGACTTTGTAGTTGTTTTCTAAAATTATCAATAGCTCTAAATGTTACTTTTGCAGGATGTTCACCTGTATCAATAGCATGTTGTTCTGCGGGGAGGCCAAATGCATCCCATCCCATAGGATGAAGGACATTGTAACCATGCATCCTATAGTAACGCGAAACTATGTCAGTCGCCGTATATCCCATAGGGTGTCCGACATGCAGACCAGAAGAACTAGGGTACGGGAACATGTCTAAAGCATAGAACTTTGGCTTGTTGCGATCTTCTGCGGTTTTAAATATTTTCTTGTTTTTCCAATGCTGTTGCCAGAACGGTTCTAATTGCTTGTGTTGGTAAGACATGAAATTCCTCAAATACAAAAGAAATGAAAATGCGCCAAGAGACGGATTTCTGGGCAAATGAAACAATATACTACTAACAAAGAACAAATAAATGAGAAAGTATCAATCGCTAAATAGCTTATATTTTAGTGTATATATGCAATAATTGAGGCAATTCAAAACATTTTGTCACAAGTTTGTCACAAAATGTTTACAATATCATGTCGAAGAGGTATCATCAGAAATACTTTCTTCAAACATCTACATTGTCCAGGAACTGTCATGCGGCTTTCAAAAGATAAACTAGATTCTCTTTGTAAAATAAGGGACAAATCTGGTTCGCGATTTTATGAATTTTCAACTTCATGGTGGGCTTTGTTCTTTTTCTTTATTTTGGTCTCTGGCTGTGTGCTGTGGAATGAACTCATTCCCTATGAAAATTTAAAATTTGATCCCTATCCTTTTAATGGCTTAAGAACGGTCCTAGCACTGATGGGGGCAATTCAAACTCCTTTGTTATTGCTATATAGTAGAAAATCTACTGATTATCGTAAACATTTACTTGAACAAGACTATGAATTAGAAAAAAAGATATTTAAAAAAATTGAAATTATGGAAACAGAAATACGTGCAAACCATCATCAGTATCTACAAGAATTAAAAAGTGTCTCACGGTTTGCTAAAAAAATGAATAAAAGAAAAAATATTGTAACACTAAATAATAATAGTACTGAAAGTAAAGACTTTATTGCTTTAGAACAAATTCAAAGAGAACCTTTACAAAACAAAAAATCCGATAAAAATGAAAACATGACTGCTTAAGTTTAGTGAGTCATGTCAATCACTTTAGTCTGAGCTTGTTGGTAATCTTTTTTTGTATAGAATTTAACAATTAGTATAATAATTAAACTAAACACAAATTGGCTTGCTAAATCAAAATAAATAGATTCGTTTTTACTTTTGAAATATGCAAAAATTCCAATTGCACTTAAATGTACAGGCAAGATAATATGATAAATAAAATTAAACCTAAATTGTCTTCTACTAATATCAATTATTAAATTGGTAATGAAAAAAACGTAAAAAATAATAATAGTATATTTTAATGCAAGAGTTCCGCACCAAAGAAGCATAATATTAGAAAAATAAAAACTTAAAAAAGAAAAAATATTATAGTTTTTGACTTTAAATTTACTATCAAAATTTTTAGCAGAACGGGCAAATAAAGCGTAGATTGGTACATAAGCCATAGTTAGTATTATTAATGCACAGAGAATAGCTATCATATTTTGCCAGCCAGAGACTAAAGATATAAATATCAGACCAATTGCTAAGTTTATAATATTTGCAATATAAGGTGAGCCAAAGCGGTTTTTGGTAGAAATAAAAAAAGGTAAAAATTTATTTTCAGCTATGTTACTTAATACACGTGAGGCAGAAATTTTATAGCTTAAACCAGTTCCGAAAGGTGATACAATTGCATCTGCATATAGTAAAAGACTAATAGAAGCAAAGCCAAAAATGGCAAGTAAACCTGCTATAGGACCAGAGTCTCCTGAAAATTTAATATTCGCCCACCCTGCTGAAATAAATTCATTTGGTAAAGATAAATTAAAAGAAATTTGCACTAAGACATATACAAAGCAAGCAATTAAAATAGAACCAAACACAGCAAAAGGAACATTTTTTTGCGGATTGTCAGTTTCGTTCGCTAAGAATATTGCAGTTTGAAATCCAATAAAAGAAAATGCAATTCCACAAGAAGATATGGCATTCAGCATACCTGAAATACCATTACTAAAAGTATCTGTAGTAATATTTTTAATAGCATTATCTGGATTTTTTAAAATTACATAGATAAATATACACGCAACAAAAATTGGGATAAATACTTTAAAAATAGTAATAATTTTATTGAATTTACCAACAGTATTAATAGCAAATATATTAATGAAAAATAAAAGAATCATTAAGAAAAATGAGAGTGCATATCCTTGGGGGGTTAATGAAAAAGTGTCAGAATTAGTTTTTATCCAGGAAAAATAATTAGATGCATATTGGACTGTTGCCTGAACTTCAATTGGTGGAATAAGAGCAGTCCATATCCATGTAATTAAGCTAACAAGAATTTTACCACTTTTACCAAAAGAAAGTTCAGATGCATCTGATAGAGACGAAAAATTTTTATTTAGAACAACTTCAGCATAACTTATAGCAATAATGCCACACATTATGCCGCCAATAATCCACGACAAAATACCAGAATTTCCAGCTGCTTTGGCGGTATAAAAAGCTCCATAAAGCCAACCCGAGCCAATTATAGAACCTAGCGATAAGAATAATAAGTTTATTCTTGTAACTTTATTCATATTTTATTCCTAATTAATATTTAATAAAATAAAGCGAATGAAAATGAAAATTATTTATTATCTCTTAGTAAAAGATAAATTTATATATAAAAGACTCCTTTCTAAAATATTTTGGAAAATTTAAAATAAAGTATTAAATTAATAAAATCAACAAAAATGTGAGTGGAAAATTTTTTTACTAGTCTGGTATTTTTTATGTAAAACGACCCATTGTGTTAAAAACAACTTATAACCTTCTGTTATCTTAATTAATTAGTTTGATATCCTTTTCCTTTGGCATAAGAAAAATTTACCCTTCAAACCCACAGACAGATTTTCCGATAATTGAAAATAATATGGGATAAGCATTATCTAGGAGATAAACTATAAGAAGGAATAAGGTTTACAACTTTATAAATTCTATATTGGTAAAATATAGAAAAAAAATAAAAGATAATGGGTTATGGGAGCAAATTGAAAATAATCCTGAATTTCAAATGTTACTCAACTCTATGAGTGAAGGAATAGTCGTTCAGGAACAGGAAGGAAAAATAATTCAGTATAACCCTGCTGCTTTAAAAATTCTGGGATTAACAGAAGATGAACTGTTAGGGCGTACTTCGATGGATCCAAATTGGAAATCAATTAAAGAAGATGGTTCTCCTTTTCCAGGGGAAGAGCACCCAGCTATGGTTTCTTTACGTACGGGTAAACCTGTTTTAGATGTTACGATGGGATTAAATTTACCATCAGGAGAATTACGCTGGATAAAAATAAATGCAGTCTCAATTTTTACAAAAAATAAAAGAAAAGTTCTTTCAAATTTTACTGATATCACTTCACAATTTAATATGAATGAAGAACTAGATTATATTTCTAAATCATTAAAAGATCTGTTTTTTGTTAAAAATAAAAATGTAAAAGATAGAAAAGAAATTATTTTCCAGAATAAAGAAATTTTTAATTTTATAAACAACAATTCTATTTTATATGTAACAGATATTAATGGGATAATAATAAATATAAATCAAAATTTTGAGAAAATTTCAGGATACAAAAAAGAAGAATTGATTGGCGAGAATTTTGAAAAAATTAATTCAAATATGCACCCAAAAGAATTTTTTAGAGAAATGTGGGAAACAATATTAAGTGGTAAAACCTGGTTTGGAGATATTTATAATAATAGAAAAGACACTTCCTTATTTGTTATCAATACTAAAATATTTCCTTTAAAAAATAGCAGTGGAAAAATTATTCATTTTTTAGCTTTTAGCAGTGATATTACAGAAAAAGCCTTAAATGCAATTCGTTTAACCGAAGCACAAAAAATAGCAAAAATTGGATCCTGGGAATTTAATATAGAAAACTCAGCACAATTTTGGTCAGAAGAACATTATAAAATTTTTGAAATTCCAAAAGATCAACCAAAAGAAAAACTCTATGAATTGTACAGAAGTAGAATTCATCCTGATGATCTAGCAACTCTTGATTATTATATGCAGAGAGCTCTTAATGAGGGGTTGGGTTTTGTTTATAATCATAGGGTTTGGCTTGAAAATGGAAAAAGAATTAAATATGTACAAGGTATAGCAAGAGTTGTAAAAGATAAAAACGATAAACCTAAATATTTATTAGGCACATGCCAGGACAGAACTGAATTTATAAAAATACAAGAAGAAAATAAGCTTGTATTAAAAATGTTAAAAATAGGAATATGGAAATATAGTTTGACTGAAAAAAGATTTTACTGGGATGAATCGATGTTCAATTTATATGAAATTTCTCCTAGTGAATTTGAAGGTACTTTTCCTGAATGGTTAAAACTTATTAAAAGTGATAGTAAAAAAGTAGAGTCAGATTTTAATTCTGCACTAGAAAGTAAAATAGAGTATAATTCAGTGCTCGAAATTAAAGTTAATTTCGCAAAAAGAAAATTTATTGGAAACAGAGCGGTATTAACAGAAATTAATGCTAGTAGTAACCAGTTTTTATATGGAATAAGTTGTGATAATTCTAGTATTTCATTAAATGAAAATATTATATATGAACAAAAGACTTTAATTGAAAATATTTTTTATAATATACCATGTATGATTTTTGTTAAAGATTATAAAAATGACTTAAGGTTCAAAATATTTAATAAAGCAGGCGAAGACCTTTTAGGAGTTCCTAGCAATGAAATTATTGGCAAAACAGATTATGACTTTTTCCCAAAAGAGCAGGCAGATTTTTTTACTGACAAAGACAAACAAACATTTATAAGTAAAAAAGTCGAAGAAATACCTAAAGAAGAAATTAATACAAAGTTGGGTAAAAGGTGGTTAAGAACTTTTAAAGTACCAACTTATGATGCCAATGGAAATCCGAGTTTATTAATCGGAGTTTCTTTTGACATAACAAATGAACTCATACAACAGGATAAATTGAAAAGACTGTTAGATGAAAATATAGCTATTTTAAAAAGCACTAATTTATCTGTGATAACAACTGACTTAAAAGGGATTATAACAGGATTTAATGAGGAATCTGAAAGAATTTTAGATTATAATTCTAATGAAGTTATTGGAAAAGTAAATATTTTGCAGTTTTTTGACCAAAATGAAATAAAACTCTTTGCAGATAATAGTAATGAAGAGAAAGTTGATTCTTTTTCTTTACTTATTAAAGATGCCAATAAAGGTATTTATACAGAAAAACAAATAAGCTATTTAAGTCGATCAAAAAATCCTACACAAGTTAAACTGGCAATTTCAAGTCTTAAAAATAATGAAAATGTTATTTATGGTTATATGGCAATAGCAAAAGATATGACTAATGAACTATTAATTCAAAATAAGTTAGATGAAGAAAGGGTAAAAGCAGTACATAATTCAAAATTAATTACTTTAGGTGATATATCAGCTGGAATTATGCATGAAATAAATAATCCATTGTCTATTATAGCAGCTAGTGTACAATTACTCAAGAAGAGTCATGATGTTCCAGTACAATTTGCGAATAAATGTGAACAAATCGAAAAAGCTATGAGTAGAATATTAAAAATAGTGTCAGGTCTTAAAAGATTTTCTCGTTCAACAGAAAATGATTTACACGAATTGTTATATTTGTCAGATATTATTCGAGAAGTTCTGATAATAACAGAGGGAAAAGTTAAATATAATTCTGTAGATCTAAAATTAAATGTAGTGTCAGAAGGAAAAATTGTTGGCGATTTTGTTGAATTGGAACAGGTATTAATTAATTTAATTAATAATGCAGCAGATGCAATAAAGAACTTAAGTGAAAAATGGATTACTTTAAATTTGTTTAATGATGGTGGTGAAGTTGTATTACAAATTATAGATTCAGGGAATGGAGTTCCAAAAGATTTACAGGAAAAAATATTTAATCCATTTTTTACAACAAAGCCAAAAGGTGAAGGAACAGGTTTAGGATTATCAATTTCCAAATCAATTATTGAAAGACATCATGGAAAATTATTGATAAATTCAAATTTTAAGAATACATGTTTTGAACTTCGTTTTAAAAAAGCTGTCTATAATGAATAATATTACATATCTTTTTCGAAATGCGCATATATAATAGCCCCAGAAGCAGCAAAACTAAACGCCATCAAAGTGCCAATAATTGGTATGTAGCACCACAAACCAAGACCTATACATAACCCCCAATGCTTTATGCCAAAAAGAAATCTTTTTTTAAGAGGGATATTCATTAATAATAAAGTCCTGTCTATATTGTTCCAGCCTAAATACCATATGGAGAAAATAAATACGAGTGGTGCAAAAAACTGGATAAAGAATGAAAGTATAAATAAGGAAAATATTATAATTGCTTTGGTTATTTCAGATAATATGCTGTCTATGAAATCCATTAAAGACTGTTTTGGGGTCTTTTTATTAGAAACTTTTTCATATGCAGTCTGGGCAATAATATCATAAATTGGACTCGCAACAGCATTAACAAAAGCAGTTCCAAAAATACCATACAGTAATATTCCTAATATCCATACAAATGTTTCAATAAATGTTGTATTAAATAAAGGACTAAAAAAACTTCCTTGCCATTTTTCTGATAATGAATGGAACAGTGGCGTGATCCATTTTGCAAGTATAATATTTCTAACGACCCAAAAATAGATTATTAAGTTTATTGTATGGGGGGCTATGCCTAATAAAAGCATGCCTTTATTATGTTTAAAAAATTTGACAGAATATATTGGGGATTTAAACCCCAAAAAGAGTTGTTTAAAAGCTGAAATAGACATACTACCCTCCTTCATGTGGGTAGAATAGTGTTATAAATGGAGACTCTCAATGGTATCTTCGACTGACATCAGGAATAAAGAATCTTTGCACAAAGTTTCAGCAAAAAGTACTGCGGAAGATCGGGACTATTTAAAAGAGTATATTCATGTGTTGTTACTAGGAGTAACTTTTTGTGCTTTTATATCAATAATA
>CAYSZE010000196.1:0-3118 GCA_964435255.1 uncultured Oligoflexia bacterium | reverse complement strand
ATATTCTTTCCTTGGCAGGTTCAAACCTATGCAAAAAATCTGCGCATTACTACACAAGATTGGCCACCATATCAAATTAGCAAAGGTTCACAAATCACAGGCAGTGCAACAAAAACAGTTGAATGCGTTTTAAATAAGCTGCAAATCCCTTACAACATTGAAGTCTTACCTTGGAAAACAGCACAAGAAACAGTCAAAGCAGGAAAAGCCGATGCCTTTTATGCTGCAGGAATTACAACGGAACGAAATACTTATGCTGTTCCAACTGAAAAAATTGCTAACTATAAATGGGTTTGGGTTCTAAATAAAAATTCAAATTTAAATCCTCTTTCCCCTGAATTTAAAAAAAATATTAATGTATCTGCAAAATTTGGTACAGGCCCAGAATTTTATTTGTATGAAAATAATTATAAAATAATAGCTTCTCCCAAAGAACTCACTCAATTATTTAAAATGTTAGAAGCTAAAAGATTTGAAGCGTTTTTAACTCCAGAAGAACCTTTAACTGATGTATTTGATAAAAAAATTATTGATAAAAATGATTATAAATTTATTTTTCATTCTGATAATGCTTTGGTTTTTTATTTTTCAAAAAAATATGTAAAAAGCAATCCTAAAATTATTCAGAATTTTAATCAAGCATTAAAAAGTTGTGAAATAAAATGAATTATTTATCTACATGAAAAATATCAAGAACTTTAGGAGATTGATTTTTAGCTCGTTTCTTTTTGCTTAAACAGATCACAACACCGACATCTGTTACTTTACCTTTCGAAATAAAAACAGATAAAATATTTGCGCGCTGCAATATCATGTACATTCCTAATCCTGCACTGACATCTCTTTCATTTAATTGATGGGACTCTTGCGTCCCCGTTTTAAAAATAAATTTAACATATTTAGACATAATTTGTGGGTTTAAGCGCCCAAAATTATCACGGACTGAAATAGCAAGATCTTTACCATTGAAGCCCCACTCTAATACAACTTGTTCATTTTCGTCTAAATCAACAGGAATTGTTCTCGGTTGTTTTTCATGTTTCGGGTTTGCATCCCAAATAGCATTCATCAATAGTTCTTCTTGAATTTCTACCGCATACTGCGCAAATGTCGGACTTTGTTGCCCAACAATAGGTTCAATGGTTTCAAAAAATTTTTCCATTTCCTCAGCTAATTTGCTTCTTTCTTTTGAACTGCGCACTTCATAGGTTTTGACAATTGGTAACTGTATACCTGAATCATTTTGTAGGTTGTCCATTAAAATTAAGGCTCGCACTCCCATGATTGTTCCACTTTCAGTGCTTTTTAAACCTTTTTTAATAGCAAATTGCCTGGTAAGAGCCTGATTCACTCTTTCAACTAAAAAATCATTTTCATTATAAACGACGTAATGATTAAAACCATCAATATCTGCTTGACCCTTAAATTCTGATATTTTTGCGACGTTTGCAATAAGCATATTTACTGCTTTTTCAGATTTTTTTATATGAGAATCCGTTAAATAAATTTCACAGTCATTATCATCTGTGGTCAAAACATAATCTTTTTCTATCATTTCCTTAAGAGATTGCTTAATGCTTTCATCAGAAACATTAAGATATACTTTTAAGTTCTCCAAGGGGTTCTCCTCATTTAACGTATAGCTCGTTATGTTTCGATTCTATCTAAAAAATCTTAAACATGCTGATGTCAAAATAGCTAGACAAGGAAAAAACAGGAGGACTTAGGCAATTCTTCTTAAAACCACCCCAAAAAAGCCATCGAGGTCATCAGGATTACCTGAGTAAATAAGCAGTTCATGTTCACGGGTAAGATACTTTTTATAAAAATCATGAATTCTGTCTGAAGGATTAACCTTTTCATATTCAGGATGCTTTTCTAAAAAATGAGTGATTTGTTGAGTTGTTTCCTCTAATTCAAAGCTGCATACAATATAAATAAGCTCTCCCCCCACCACAACATTCTTTGCCAGTCCATCAAGCAAACGTGCTTGTTCTAATGCACAGTTTTGAATATCGTTTAAGGTTCGTAACCATTTTATTTCAGGATGCCGACGAATTACACCCATAGCAGAACAAGGCGCATCGAGAAGTATTTTATTAAACTGCTTACCGACACACTGTTCGACCACATCACCATGCAAAACATGCGCTCCTTGCAAACCCACACGTGCAAAGTTTTCACGTAAAATTTTTAACCGTTTTTGCGCAAAATCGCAGACGGTTAAATTTTCAGCTGGCAAACCACCATCCCATAAATAAATGGATTTCCCGCCAGGAGCGGCACAAGCATCAAGGCAAAGATCACTAGCAGTCGGTTGCACTAAACAAGTTGCTAATTGCGCAGCTTCATCTTGCACAATGTAACAACCCTTTTTAAAGGCTTCACACGCATCAAATTTTGGTAACGATTCAATTCTTAAGGCTCCAGGTAACGGACGCCAAGAACTTTCTACGGATTGAGATTTTAGCAGATAAGTTGCCAGATCTTTTTCTGAATGAGGCAATTCATTTTTAGTAATTTGTTTGAGAGTATTTTTTGGAATTCTATTATTATTTGCTAATAAATACTCAAAACGCTCTAAAGAAAGTTGTTTATACCAACGTTCAACCATCCATTGTGAAAAAGAATGATGCATTGAATAATATTCAACAGTTTGTGTTACTTTATCGGGTTTTGGGAAATATTCAGATTTTTTAGCGACCCGACGTAAAATAGCATTGACCAATGAAGCAGCATTTGGAACACCGACTTGTTTTATTGCTTCTACAGTTTCAGAGACTGCGGCGCGCTCTGGAACCCTATCCATATAGTATATTTGATAAGTGCCTATTCTTAGTGCATTCGCAACTCTTGGATCTAAACTAGAAAAAGACCTGTCCAACATATGTGACATAATCCAGTCCATTTTTGCCAACCAACGTAAGGAACCAAATACCATTTCATAAATAAAAGCTTTATCTAAAGATCTTAAATTTGGATGACTTGCAAAAAGTTTTTCCAAAGCAACATCAGAATGGATATTACGAGTTAAAACGTGTGTTAAAGCATCAATGGCAATTGCCCTCGTCAGGGAGCCAGAGCGAGTTGACATAGATAAACTCCAAAAAAGTTTCTT
>CAYSZE010000195.1:0-8802 GCA_964435255.1 uncultured Oligoflexia bacterium | reverse complement strand
TGAAAGCTGATTTTTTTTAGTAAGTTACAAATATTTCATGATTTTTCTTGACTTTAAATGCTCCTTCTGATTGTCTTTCAAGGGTTCTATTGTGTTTTTTTAGAAAAAAACGAAGAGGTAAATAATGAATCGTCTTGACTCAATAAGCTTCGGCAAAATTGTCCAAATCAGAGAACAACTTCTTAAACTCCAAGCGACTGGAAAAAAAGTTTACAGATTAGAGTCAGGAGATCCGAGTTTCTCTATAGCACCAAATATAACTGTAGCAATCGAAAAAGCTCTTCATGATGGAAAAACACATTACATACCCAATAATGGCATACCAGAACTTTTAAAAGCATTAGCTAATAAATTGTATGTACAAAATAAAATTAATGTAACAGAAAAAGATATTTTTGTTACTAATGGTGCTATGCATGCACTTTATGTTGTATTTCAATGTATGCTTGAGCAAGGGGATGAAGTTATAGTTCCTGAACCTCTTTGGACAGAAATTGGTGAAAATATTCGCTTAGCAGGTGGTGTTACTGTATCTGTTCCTTTAAATAGAAAAAATAATTATCAATATAGCTGTGAAGATATTATTAATAAAATCACTTCCAGAACAAAAGCAATTTTTATAAACTCTCCACAAAATCCCTCAGGCGCTATTGTTCCTAAAGAAGAATTACAAAAAATTGCTAACTTAGCGGCTGAACGTGGTTTATGGTTAGTTTGTGATGAAGCATATGAAGATCTTGTTTATGAAGGAGAGCATTATTCCGCTGCAAGTGGTTTAAATGGATACGAAAAAGCAGTTTCTATTTATTCATTTTCAAAATCACATGCTATGAGTGGTTTAAGAGTTGGTTACATAGTTTCTACTAATAAGTTACTTGCTGAAAGAATTCCAAAACTATTACGTTGCACTGTAAATGGTATTAATAGTGTTGCGCAATGGGGAGCTTTAGCAGCTGTTACTGGCTCGCGTGATCATTTAAATTATATGCTTGCTGAATATAAAAAACGTCGTGAAATTATGTTTAATACTATTTCTGAAGTTCCTGGTTTAATTCCATTTAAACCTCAAGGTGCTTTTTACTTATGGTGTGAAGTTGAACCAGCGCTTTTACAGAAACTAAACATTCGTTCCGTTGCTCAACTTTCCGATTATCTCGCAGAAAGAGGTATTGGTAGTGCTCCTGGTGATAGCTTTGGCGTTAGTTGTGCAAATGCTATTCGTTTTGCTTTTAGCTGTAGCACTGAACAAGTTACGGAAGGTTCAAAAGTATTAAAAGACATTTTAACACAAATCTAATTGCTTTTTCAAAAGACATTTTAACACAAATCTAATTGCTCTTTCCTTTCTTTATTAAGCATTCAATATATATTGATTGCTTTTTTATTTTATAAATTTAGCAGTTTCTAACATATAAATTTATTTTATTTATTAAAATTAAAAATGCTAACGTTACAAGTTTTAATATTACTTTATTTTAAAAAAAATATTAAGAAAAAAATCTATATAACATCTTGATTTATTTGAATATTTAGAGTAACTACAAAAGTAAAATATCGAAAAAAATATAAAAGCTCTGGTTCCTTGCCCCTGTACTTAATATATCTATAAAGGAGTTACTATGATATGTTCAAAATCGTTACTTGTTGTACTTGCTGGAATGGCCCCAGCGGTTTCTTTTGCGTTACCTAAATCAGATTCAACAATTTTACCGTTACCTATTCAACAATCAATGCAACAATCAGATAAATCAACTATTGATTTTGTTGTAAGTATTCCTGTCTATCAAGATACAAATGACAGCTCGCAATATTATTATGTGCCAAAATTCAAAGCTTCAGTTAATGCTGAAGGTATTGGTGCTACTTTTATTAAAAATGAAGTTGCAGTATCAAGTTCTTCGCAAATTGCAGAAGCAAGTCTAAAACTTTCAAATATGACAACTGAAGAATATTTTAATGTTCGGAAAGTTGTTAGTGATTTACAAGCAATTATTGATAATACAATTAAATTTAACCCAAGAGATCCCAACCTCCCTATTTATCAAGAGTATTTAAGAAAAGCAACAGACAGATTAAAAACGGCAGAAAATAATGCTTCTTCTTTTGAAAAATCGATACCTACAGGCGTATTAAATGCACTTTATTCTAATATTTCTACATTTTTTGCAAGTGCTGGTATTCAATTTTCATTGTCACCAAGTGATACTATTATTGCCAGACAAAACCGTTTAAGCCAAAAATTAGTTGAACTTAATTCTTCGAATGGTGGTTTAATTACTGGTAATATTTATGCTGGTTTCACTGCCGATGAATTAGCAAAAATTAAGTCCTATAAAGCAACTTATGCTCCTTTTATAAAAATTTCAGTTATACCTGTGACAAGTTTGGTTTTCGAATCATTAACAGAATTGCAATATGATTCTCATGGCGTAAAAAGCCAACGCGCTGGAATCCCTATTTTCTCTTCCCTTAAAGGTGGTGGTACTTTAACAGGAGCAACATTTAACTTTGATTTAACGACAAATGGTGCTGTAGCCTTTTCAAGAAGTTTACCTCCATTTATTCCACCAATAGCAATTAAAGGCGTTGTTTCTCAACAAATTCCTGTGTCTAAAGGAACTGTTAGTTGCGACTTTGGTGCGGGAATGGTTGTAAAAGATCGTTCTGTAATTAACCAACAAGTTGCTGTATTTAATGATAACTCGGTTTCAAATTTATTTGTGCAACAAGGCCAACAACAAAGTCCTTGTCAAGTTACGGTTCAATCTGGAGACAAAGGTTACATTCAACATACAGCTCAACAAGAAGTTGAAAAGTATTTAGGTGGTCTACAAGTGCAAAAGTCATATTTATCTGCAAAAGATAAAGGACAATACTGGCAACAGGTTCAACAAACGCAAGTTATTGATAGAACAACACCAAATAATGGTTATCAGAATGTGTTCCAAGCGTATCAACAATCTGGCTGGGGTTCTGCGGCAACTCAGGCTTTAGTAAAACGTCCTAACTACTACTGGCAGTCAAATGTGCAAGATATGTCTGCAATAGGTGGCGTAAAATTCCAAAAAGATATTACTTCCACTGCTGCAAGTAAAATTGAATTGTCTATTCCAACAGGAATTTGTTTTGTGTGGAACGTTAAGTCAAAAGCTTACAGAGCTTGTAGCGAAGGAGAATATCCAAATGCACAACCTCTTACCGATGCTACGCAATCAGCGAAGCAGTCACAATCTTGTGTTGCGACTCAGGACGCAATCCAATGCGGGATAGATAGGAATACCAAGGCACCTACATCGCAAGATGGAAATATATTACCAGAAGATCTTTAACCATAAGGAAAAGGACTTCGTTTGAAGTCCTTTTTTTTTTAAATAGGTAAATGCTCATGCTAAAGAAAATTTTTCTTATTAATTTTTTGATTTCATTTTCTTGTTTTGCACAAAGTACATTTATCACTCAAATTCAAGGTAGTTTTAGACCAACAAGTTCATTAAATAAAGTTGTATTTGTTAATCCTTTAAATAAAAACTATACAACACAAGAATATAATTTAATTAACAATTGGTTGATGCAAAGATTTAAAAATTCGGGATATAACTATAATAATTTAACAATTTATTTAAATTCTAATACTGAACTTGGTAAAAATATAAAGGGTTGTTTTAACAGTTGGTATAAAACACTTCAGCCAAACGATCGGTTAACTTTAACGGAACATTTTAAACCTAACGGCCTATATGTTCTTTCCAAACAAGAAATTGATAATTTATCTAACGGGCTTCTTAATTATACAATAGATAATTTACAAACTTGCAAAGATGATAATGTTTTAGGTGATATCACTACTGCATTTATAACTATTTGGCTCGATCAATATATTACAGATAAATTAAACAATTTTGCACCTAATACTCGCTATAACGATATCTTAGAAAAATTATTTGATCAGCAATCTAAAAAAATTGGCTGGCATGAAGTTTCAAAACTTTCTAGCTGGCTTGAAGCAACCCAAATAAATTTTCCGTTACTAAGTGCTGAAGTTTTAGAAAAATATGTTTCACTAGTTAAAGAATTAAAAGATAAAACCATTTCAGAAAGTGAAGCTGCCTTTATTTTAATAGAAGCAATGAATTTAGATCCTAATTTACTAAAAGAAATATTAACAGATCATAATAAAATATTGCCATATGTTCAAGCAGCATCGTTACTTTATGTGAAATGCTTTATCCAAGGAAAATTTATTGCAGAAAGATGTGATATAAAAAATATTGGCAATAATTTTATAATAATCAACCAAATGAGATGAAATAAAACATTAAGTCATTTGATACGGGTGGGAGTATGAGTAGAATACCAATTATTATCATTTTTTCTTTAATTGGCATAATGACTTTCTTTTCCTTTTATTTAACGCGCAATAGGAATGAAAATCATTTTGTCCGTGAACCATTAAAAGCTTCTGATATAATTAATTTAGAAGAAAAAAATAAAGAAAAAGATTTAGGAAATAATTCACAGGACACATTGCCACCAAAAGTTGAAGAACAAAAGGGCAATGCTAAAAATGAAAAAGAAATGTCACCTAGTGAATATGTCGCATGGTTAAAAGATACTCAGGATAGAGTCTTACTTGAAGTAAAACCCGATGGGGCAAAAATTTTTCGCAAAGGAAACGTAACAATAACCGTGATGCGCAATGGTGAAGAACTTTATTTGCCAGATGAGTTTTGAAGTAAAATGTGATATAACCTTCTTTTATATCAAGAGAATCCCCTTCCTCAAAAAATCAGCATGAGGAGGTTTTTAGCAAGGTGAAGATGTTAAAACCTGTAGCCAATATTATGGTGCTAGTATTGCTTTTTATTAAACATTAATTTACTTCAAATAAACCCAAAATCCACTGCTGTTTTTTATTTAGTTAGGAGATTTTATGAAAGTGAACAACATTAAGTTTATTGCAACATTGTTTTTGTTTTTCGTTTCAACAACATCTTTTGCTGGTGACAGCATAGGACCAGGACTTGCCATACCAGCTGGGCAAGGTATTTGGTCAGATAATGGTTGTTTTATGTTAGCTATGCAACATGATGGTAATTTGGTTCTTTATAGACAATCAGATAAAAAGCCTATTTGGGCTAGCCAAACTCAAGGAACTGGTTCTAGTATAGTAATAATGCAAAATGATGGTAATTTACAAAAATGGTAATATACCTACTTGGGCTTCTCAAACTCCTGGACACCCTAATTCCAGATTACTTTTGCAGAATGATGGTGATTTGGTAATTTACCAAAATGGAAATATACCTATCTGGGCAACAGGAACATTAATGGGTTGCCGTTAAACTAGTCGCTTCTCTATCTTTAAACTTCATGGTAAAAGAAACAAATTTTTTTCATAATTAAAACTTCTAATTTCAAAAACATATGATCAGCAGAGTATATTAAATCAACGGAGAGTGATTTTAAATTAAATAATGTAGTAACTAAATCAATTTATCGTTTTGATAAGAGTAAAGAGGAGTATATAGAGCATATACTGAAGTAAACTGTATTAAGGATGCCGCACAATCCAACTGGCATGAAACAATTCACCATTCGGTAAATGCCAATTGCCTTTATGGTCACGCATGACTCTGTAGCGTTCCCATATTTCGGCTTCATTATTGTATTTTTCAATAATGTCCCCTTCATTTAAGGGACGGTTGATAATCCATTGTTTTAAAGTTTCATCATAAATTAAGACGTTCATAACTAAACCTTTGTTAATTTATCTTATTTTTTAATATTTTTACTATTCGGTGCAGCATAAGAATAATTAACAAAAAATTTATTTTTCAGACTATTTTTCTTCCGCATGGTGGGAGGAGATCTCTTTAAAAATACCTGTGCCACTATATTTTACAGTACTGTCAGGAATAGGAACGCCGAGCGGAGTCACTTCGGTTGCTGGTGCGATTACTTGAAATTCCACAGTAAATTTATCGGAGCCAATATACAGGATTTTTATATTTTGCGCTGTTGCTAAAGTCGAAATATGGCTGCTATGCAGTTCTTTTACTTTACAGAGAACCATTCCAGGAGTTCCAGGGACATTACCTGGTTTCGGGATAGTGATCATATAGGGAACGGGTACAAATAATATTTTTTCTTCGTCGCCCTTCACGCAAATAATACGACTATTGTCAGAGCTTGAGGAACTTCCTTTTAAAAGTCCATTACATGGAGCTACTAAAACGGCTTTACCATTGCTTAAGCTTGGATTGATGACTGCTAAGTCTCCAGTTAAAAGGAAAGATTTTGCGCCCATTTTTACGTCCTTATTTTTAGAAATGGAACTCTAAAACTATCCTTTTTTTTCTATTTTGTAAATAAAATATTTATGCTTGCCATGGATAAATACCTTAAATATCTATTAAAAATTAGTGACATGCGAATTAAAAAGACTCCTATAGACTTTTTGTCAAGAAAACATTAGGTGTAGTGAGAGTTCGTTTGCTTTTTTATAAACATCAGGTATTTTTATCATGTATTTAAACCATTTAGACTTTCATAAAGATTACTTAAAAGATAAAAAAATTACTATTTGTCTTTTATCTGGCGATCCTTCGCGGACAGAAATTATAGCGCAGCAATACCTAAAAAACGCACATAAAATAAATAATAATAGAGGGTTGTATTGTTTTACAGGTCACACTAGTTTGGGATTACCTATTTTAGCGGCGACTTCAGGCATGGGAGCCCCATCGACAAGTATTGTTGTGAATGAACTGGCGCAAGCAGGTGTGAACGTCTTCATCCGTATAGGCACAACAGGCTCTATTCAACCTTACATTGGCGTTGGCAGTATTATAGTTAATTTTGCCTCTTTATGCCGCCAAGGAGCAGCGAATGATATTGCCCCACGGGATTATCCCGCAGCAGCTTCCGCTCTGCTTTCGACCGATCTTTATTATGAAGCCAAAAAAATCCACTCCGATGTTTTTTTTGGTTTAAATGCTTCGGTCGATTCTTTTTATGAAGGGCAAGAACGTTACGACAGTGTGAATCCGAAATTAATGAAAAGTCATGTTGGTATGTTACAAGAATATCAAAATTTAAATATTTTAAATTTTGAAATGGAATCTGGTACGTTATTTAAAATGGCTAATGTTTATGGTTTGCATGCCACCAGTATTTGTGCGGTGGCCGCAGCGCGCTGTAAAGATGAAGCTTTGCAACATGATAGTGTACAATTTTCTGTCGATGCTTGTATTAAAGCAGCGATTAATACTGCTGAAAATATTCAGAAAAAACAATTGCAATTGTTTCGCTCATAGTTAAAAATTCTTTTTTAAGCTACATTTTTTGTTAATTTTCTTTATCTAAAAAAATTTTATTGTTGTTATTTTATTTAATAAAAATGTATTTATTGACTTTATTAATTTTTTGTATAAATCCTATTTAGTCTTTTTTGTAAAGTGGGATATCTATGAAAAATATTAAATTAGTTTGTAGTTCTTTGATACTTATTTCTTTATTTTCTTGTAATTGTCGACCGCAAAAACCGTCAAACGTAGCAGCTAATAATAGCGAAAAAATAGATTGGCAGCCTTGTGAATCTAATCATAAACAAATAATTGATCTAACTCCTTATGAATGTGGTACTTTAAAAGTTCCTTTAAATTGGGAAGACGTTCATGGCAAAAAAATTGCACTGTCTTTAAAAAGAGTCAAAGCAAAACAAGTTAAAGAAAGAATAGGCTCTTTATTTTATATTAATGGTGGGCCAGGAGCACCAAGCATAGATTCTTTAAACAGTATTGCCCATTTTGGAGATAAAGAACTTTCAAATAAGTTTGATCTTATTTCCTACGATCCACGTGGTATTGGAAAATCGACGCCCCTTTCCTGTGAAAAAGGTTTTGAAAATATAACTCCTGTTCTTCCCGCTACTGAAGAGCAATTTTTACAATTGCAAAACAATATGAGTCAGTTAAGGCAATCGTGTTTGGATAAAAGTGGGGAGCTTCTCAATTATGTAGGCACTGAAAACGTGGTTAAAGATTTAGACGCCATTCGCAAAGCGTTAAGGGAAGAAAAATTAAACTTATATGGTGTTTCTTATGGGACATCCGTCGTCGCAACTTATGCTTATAGATACCCAAATAATAGTAGAGCTTTAGTATTAGATGGTGTCGTGGATCGCTCTTTACCACTACAAGAAATTATAAAAAATGACGTGCAGGCTTTAAAATTAGTTTATGACAAGTTTGTCAATTATTGTGTTACTGATTCAGCGTGTGGTTTTACGGCGGAAGACATAAATAAAATATTTAGCAATTTAAAAAATGAATATCATTATTTAGTTGATGGCAAGAATAAAGTAATTACCAAAAATGAAATATTGTATTTATTTTCCTATTTTATTCATGAACGAAATTGGAAAAATTTAGCTGTTGTATTAAATGAAATAAAAAAACCATATTTTGAATTTTCTAATTGTGAATTGCTGAAAAATCACTATGAAATGTTAAAATCTATGGCAATTCCATACTTTGCTGTTTCTTGTGCTGATTATCCTCAATATCAGGTTAGCTGGCATGAATATTTGCAATTACAACAAGAGGCAAATAAAATTCTTCCCGTATTTAATGGGCAAGTCAATACGTTATTCACTAAAGGGGTTTGTTCTGGGTGGAAAAATTCTGTTGTGAAACCTTTAGACAACGAATATAAAGTAACAAAATCACAAAAGGCTTTAATTATCTGTTCTCATCATGACTATAATAAACCACACGAGAATGACATTTTAAAGCAACAACA
>CAYSZE010000194.1:0-4272 GCA_964435255.1 uncultured Oligoflexia bacterium | reverse complement strand
ATTATTTCTTTTCCTCTTCTTTTAATAAATGGAGTATATCCATAACATATTGCATAAAAATTTTCCATTTCAGGAATATAACATTTTATTAATGAAACTCCATTGACAAATGTATAAACATTATTAAAAAAAACATCAAATCCTTTAATTTTTATATCAGATAAAATTTCGTGCAAATATTTTTCGCTAATAAATTTAATTTCATTTTCTTCAATCTGATATTCCATGACTTCAAATAATTTTTTGTCAATATAACTAAAAACATTTAGTTTTGCCGCTTGTAAATAATTTTCATCTTCAATGTCCGCGAATAAACTAGTGGCCTGATCATCCCAATTATATTTATTGCACATATGATAATACTGAACACACTCAAGCATAGCTCTTTCAATAGCATAGCTAGGCATTAAAGAAGCTCCATAGCCTTTGTAAGGTGTATCGCTATTTGGATTTTTAGCAAAAACAGCATATGATTTAATTTTAAAAAAACTTTCTAAATCAACAATAACAATTTCAGAATGAATTTCAGATTCTACTTTAGCACATAAATCTTGCAAATTAGTAGGTAAATATTTTTTGGAAATAATTTTTATTTTTTGACCACAGAGAAATACTTTTATTAAAAATAACGAAATAGAGTCTCTTTCTATAATTTCTGAAATACCATGAATTAGCGACTCATTTTTACTACACCCAATTGCACTTCCATTGTCATTAGACAAAAAGTACTTTTCTTTATAATCAATTTCATCAGGGCTTAGATAAACACTGTAAGGATCAAAACAGGCTATTGGAAAAAAAATATTTGAGTTTTCGTTTATAAGTGATTGCATTTTAATCCAGGCTATTTTTTTATCTGGTAAAATATCATCATAAAAATCTTCTTCAGGTTCCCTTATTAGTACAGAAATATTATTTAATTTTATTTCTTCCAAAGTATAATAATAAAGCTGAATTTTTTTATTATTATAAACTGTTTCTAAGTAATGTTGCAGGGATTCATACTGTGCGCTGAGACTAGACTGTGCATAACTTCTTCCCTTTCCTATACCAATTAAAGAATTATTTAAATTTTTAGGTAACTCTTCATCTGGTATTAGATGACACATTGTAGTTAGAATATTACTTCCATTGTATTCCAACCTGTATGAAAGCCCTAGAATTTTAATACATTCTTCCCAATAATGTTTTGCGATATCAGCTGAAAATTCACGTTCAAATTGCATCTATGTTTTCATTTCCAATAATTAAATAAGGCATATGACTTTTTTATTCACATGCCTTATTTATAAATTTCTGAAATTTATTATTACTATTTTTGTACTTTATTTTTAGTCCTTGAATTCGGTGTTTTTACATTCGGTTTATGAATAACTACACAAGAATTGCATGAACCAAGACCCATAGATATTCCTCCTTTAGATTAAATTTACTAAAATATAATTACAAAAAAACCGATACTTGTCAAGTAACTCTTCATAGTTTTAATATACTAATTTGGAAGTAAGAGCAATTTCAATAGTCACCAATGGATATTAAATATTTGAAATTTTGGTAATCACTAATTCAAATTTTTTATAGATAATGAAATATAATTTTTATAATCAACACAAAATTAAAAATATTAATTAAATACATTACAAATAGATAACTTTTTTTTAGTGATAACTTATATTAAATAAGAACTTATTAAACTTTTTATCATAAATTTTTAACTGCATTTTCATGACTAGATATCCTAATTTAGACTTAATGGAATGGGACTACATTAGAACAAAATGACGAATTTGTATCAAAATTTCACGAACTAATTTTATAAATAACCTTGTATTTTTATACTAGCAAAATTAGATTAGTAAGTTTTATAGTGCTATAAAACACTCTTAAGACTTGCAACCGTATCCTTAACTTTGCAATAGAAATCTTATTTTAAATTTTTTAAAAATATGTTAGCAAAAGAATGCATAGAAATTCATATTTTCATTTTATTTTGGTATAAAATTATGCAAATATATTTAAAAAAGTGTCAATTTATTAAATTACAGATTCTACTTTTTTTGTGCTTAGCACAATTAAAAACAATCGCTTCTCAACCTTATGGAGACAGCCTTTCACTTGAAAATTTTTTCTTAGAAAATAAATATTTTCCTCAAGTTTTTGGGGCTAAACATGAAAGACCCAAAATCCCTTTATATGATGTTTATAATGACAGCAATGAAAATAATTTATACAAATCTTTTCCAATTGAATTGAAGTGCATCTATAGTGCAAATTGTTTTGTTAATTTACACGTCGGAGAAAGTCAAGGAGATTTTAAAATTAGAGGATTTGTAAAAAGAAATTATGGCCAGAGAAGAGTATTTAATATATTAATTAAAATGTTTAAAGATAATATAAAAATTAATTTAAATAATACTGCAATCATTTTTCATCATTCTGTCGGAATGCAAATAATAAATAATTATAATGGTGTTATTGCATCTCCTTTATTAAAAATAGACTATAATAAACCTATTTTATATTTAAATTTTCCTATCGAAAAAAATTTATATTATCAATTATGCAACATTGATTACGGATATTGTAATGAGAAGAAAAAAATATTTGATAATTTTCTAACTAATAATTACATTCATTATTTAAAATTTTGGAAACTAAATGATTATAAACAGCTTGGAGCAAATGCTAGTGTGTCTTATACAAAAACATTTCAGAAAAATAAAACAATTATGGATGCCCAAACATATGAATATACTGTTGCAGGCAAATTAGGATATAAAAAAAATATCAAAATTGGCGATAATATGAGCGATTATAACGCTGAACTAAATTTTCAGTTTAAATATGGCTTTACAAGAGCGATTTCACAACTTACATCGGAATCAAGTTCGTATACAGTTAATTTTATAAGTAGAAACAATAAACCAATGGTAGGTGCAGAATATATATTATACAAAGGAGTTTATTTAGAATTTCCTTTTATAGAAAATTTTATCGAAGATTTAAACCAATTTATTCATTTTAAAGATGAATTTAAATTTTCTCAAATTAACCGTTTTAAAGATATGAATCCAAATTCAGAATATAAATATAAATGGATAACTTCAGGTAGTGCTGATCTTGAAATTGATGAGTTAAATGAAAACAAAGATAAATTTAAAATTACCAATTGGACCCCTACTGTTTCTATAGAAAGGTAATGAACTTATGAAAATTTATTCTATTATTAAGATAATATTAGTTTTAAATTCATATCTTATTATGAATAGATCAAATGCTGCTTTCGAAGTTATTTATTATGCCAAAGATTGTACACAGGTTAAATACCATGGATTTAATACCAGATACAATAAAATTTATAAAGGATATGTGACATCCCCCATTTTTGATGGAAGATCTGCTACTTTTGAATTTAAAAGTTTTGATATGAATTTTAAAATATTTTTAGAAGATACAGGAAACTGGGCTCTAAATGCTTATTTAGGTTCTCCCGATTTAAACCAAGATGCAGGACCTTATATAAAATTAAATAAATTTCAAATTCAAGTTCATGGAATGTATCCAAAAATATTATTATATTCCAATCATAATGGGATCTATATTGTAGATCAAGACAATAACATATTTGAATTGATGAACTGGGGACATGATGCCATAATTGGAAATAAAATTTCTCAGCAAAATATAAATATAGATTCTTATGACTTTGCTCTATACGAATAAAAAATCATTTTAAAATCAACATATGTATATTTTAATTTTATTAATAATTCATTTTGACTGAAAATTTTACAAATGTTAAATAATAATATTCATTTTTTAAAACTACATGCTTAAGATACGAACCAGACTAGGGACCTATAATTATGGCTCTACGAGTGGATACAATTCCATGGTTTTTGAAGCCTGCTGTGGCTATTTATGGATATCTTTTAGGATATTTTCAATATTTTCTTTATTGGCTGAATCACAGGACGATCCGGATTTCGTGGAAAGGGCGTGAGCATCTTTCTCCCGATGAAAACTATATTTTTGTCTTCTGGCATCGTTATTTTCCCTGCTACTTTTCAGCTTTCTTTCAGTATAAGAAGCATGCGTGGATGGTACATCCCTTACTTCATATGTTCCATATGTGGGTACTCGTTAGACTTTTAGGAGTTCAAAAAGTGATCCCTGGTTCCACAGAAAATGACGGTTATAAGGCTGCACGGAAACTGATAGAAGCTCTTAAAGACGGCTATTCCACTATGATTTGTCCCGATGGGCCCTTTG
>CAYSZE010000193.1:0-8496 GCA_964435255.1 uncultured Oligoflexia bacterium | reverse complement strand
ATTATTTTAGCTTTTTCTTTTATTAAATTTTTTATTGCATTTTGCAGCAAGGTCAGATTCATTTTATTACTGAAGTTTTCACATGGGATTGCGACGACATTGTCTTCGCCTATACCTATGATACTCGCTGCTTTTTTAATAGAATAATGCCCCCGTTGACTAACGATAATAACCGCTTTTTGATAAGATGTTCCTTGAAAAGCATGCAAAAAACCCTGCTGATGCATTGTTGGAAAAGCGGTATTTCTAGCTACTAGTAAAGCAGTGATATTTCCTAACGTTCCACCACTACAATAGTTTCCTATTGCCTTATCAGAATGATTTATAATTTTCTGATAAAATTTAGTTTCTTTTTTATAGATAAGTTTATGGAGCCAAGTTAATGTTTGCCACTCTACATAAGTAGCCGCTAAAGCAGTCTCTGTTTTGACTACATTTTGGTTAAGGGTACTAATGAAAATATCACATAGAATAGAAAAATGAGGGGTTGTACCTGTCATATGACCTATGAAATACGGGTGTCCCACCCTGACAGAATTTCTTACTATATTATTAATAGTTTCCTGTAAAACTTTAGGTATTTTTTCACCTTTTTTAGGAAGTAATGGCGAGGAAAATAATTTAGATATTTCTTTAGGAGTCATTTCTCCATGGATTTTTTTTCCATTTCTATTGTATAAAAAATCGAGTGAAGCTTTTAAAGTAATGGCCGCCCATTTATTAAATTCATTCTCATTAGCTACCGGAAAGAAGTACTTGGATATTAAAGAAGATTTATTCATAATAATATTGTATCCTATTTAATCCTTTAAGAAGATGTCAATGCGAATTCATATATGAATCAATCTAAAATTTACACAAAATTATCAATAAATTTTCTTTTCGGAAAATTTGATCAGATTTTTTTACTGCAATTCTTGCATTATCAAAGAATGAATTGTAAATACAAATTTCCGGGCAATCGGTCTTATTAATTAACACATGGAGTTTTTTTATCATGGCAAAAAGTAAAAGTGCATTAACAACTGTTCCAACAAGTGCAATCATCGCTGATGTATCTGCAAGATTTGAACAATTACCAAAGAAAATTACTAAAGAAGTTATTTCCGCTTTTCTTGAAGCAATCGAAGACAACGTAGCAGGTGGACATAAAGTTCGTATAGACAAAGTTGGAATTCTAACTTGTAAAGATCGCGCTGCACGTAAAGGTCGTAACCCACAAACAGGCGAAGAAATTAAAATTCCAGCTTCTAAGAAAATTAGTTTTCGCGTTGCAAAATCATTAAAGGAAAGAGTTGGAGTTGCTAAGAAGTCTTCAGCTAAAAAGAAATAATTAAAAATTATTTCTTTTTATTCATTATACTCTTCTTCATGAGCTCCTGCCATTACGACCTTACTGTCATCAAGATTGGCGTTATTAACGGCTTCTCTTAATTTTTCAGAAGGATGAAATGTAACAACTCTACGAGCTGATATTTCAATACGCTGTCCAGTGTGAGGATTTCTCCCTGGACGGCTTCTTTTTTCACGCACAACCCATTTACCAAAACCGGAAATTTTAACTTCTTCCCCGTTTTCAAGTTTAGATTTGATTGATTCTAAAATGGTTTCCACCAAGTTCTTGGCTTCTTGTGAAGAAAATTGAGTTTTGGAACGAATTAATTCGACAATTTTGTCTTTTGTTAGAGTCATAATCACCCTCTTATAGATATCTAGCAAGAACTTTTATAGTTCTATTTTTTCACATTCATCAGGACAAACACAATCCCCATCAGTGTCAACTTTTCTCCTGTGGTCAATAGCCTTTACGACAAAAAATAGGAAAAAGGAAGCTTTTCTTGCTTACCATTTTTTTTGAGAGGATGCACTTAATTGTAAATAAAAGTTTAACATGCTACAGTTATAGCTTGTATATTCGCATTTTACAGACTTTAGGAGTCGCTTGAAAATGAAAGAAACCGTTGAGAAACACCAATTCAAAAGTAATCAAAATTCATTAAATTATAAAAAAAGATTTTTAACTGGAGTTAAACCGACTGGCGACGTGCATATCGGTAATTATTTTGGGGCAATTAAACCTTGTATAGAACTTGCGAATGATGCGAACAATGAAGTTGTCTTGATGTGTGTTGATTGGCATGGACTCACCAATAAAAATGAAATATTTCGCCCTGGTGAATTATCTCATTCTATGATTGCTTTGTATCTTGCTTTAGGGTTTAACACCCAAAGAAATTCTATAATTTTGCAGAGTGATTTTCCACAAATTCAAGAAAATTCTTGGTATCTTTCGTGCGTAACTGCTGCAGGAATGTTGGAGCGTTCACATGCCTATAAAGATGCTCTTGCCAATGGCAAGGTGCCTACAGCAGGGCTTCTGTTTTACCCCTGTCTAATGTCTTCAGATATTCTCACTTTTGAAGCGCAATATGTCCCTGTAGGGAAAGATCAAGCACAGCATTTGGAATACGCCTCTGATATGGCTAATTATTTTAACAATGTTGTCAAACAACAAGTCTTTTCTGAACCGAAAGCTATTATTCAAGAAACCCCCTCGCTTGTGGGAACCGATGGGGAAAGAAAAATGAGCAAAAGTTATGATAATGTGATCCCTGTTTTTAGTACTAAAAAAGAACTTGAGAAAAAGGTAAAAGAGATCAAAACCGATTCCAAAGGCCTAGATGACCCTAAAGATCCAGCAAGTTGTGCTATCTTTCAAATTTTTAAATCGTTTGCTTCAACACAAGCAATTCAATATATGCAGGAAAGACTTGAAAGAGGGGTCGGTTATGGCTATGGTCATGCAAAGAAAGATTTTATTGATGAACATGAACGCGTTTTTGGTCAATACCGTGAAAAATATGAATATTATTTAAATAATACTGATGAAGTGAAATCAATTCTGCGTCCAGGTTATGAGCGTGCACAGATTTATGCTGATCGCGTGACGCAACGGGCGCGTGTGGCTTTAAATTTAAAGAGTTATAGATAATTTAAAAACACTCATAAAAAAAGAGCGTTTATAATTAAACGCTCTTTTTTTTAGGCTAAATCAGTTTTGGTGACACGGTGTACTTTTAAAGTATTCGTAGGCAACATTTGAGTCACAGGGATACCACCTGTTATTAAAATGAGATCACCTTCTTTGACAAAGTTTTCTTTTACTAAATATTTAGCAATTTCAGAGAATGCTGTATCAGTATCGTAAAATATATTATTTAGCACACCTAAAACACCGCGTACTAAACTCAATTTTCTAACCACATCGGGACGAGGGCTAAATGCAATGACTGGTGTTTGAGGTCTATATTTTGCTACATATCTAGCCATACTGCCTGTTAATGTTAAGCAAATAATAGCTGTGGCATTCATTTTTTCAGCAAGTTCAACAGCTGTACGCGCAAAAGCTTCGATAGAAAATTCGTCAGCAACTTGATTTAAGGGAACAGATTCAAGAGGTGTTAAGTTTTTACTGCTGTCAACTCTATTTAAAATATCGCGCATGGTGGCAACTGCAAGTTCAGGGTACTTACCTGAAGCGCTTTCGCCAGATAACATTGTCGCATCGGCATGATCAAATACTGCATTTGCAACATCACACACTTCAGCTTTTGTTGGTCTTCTGTGCTCAATCATGGAATCTAACATTTGAGTGGCAACAATGACTGGTTTGCCTTTGTTAAGTGCTGCTTCAATAATTTTTTTCTGATAGGCGGCAACGTTAGCAAAACCACATTCTACCCCGAGGTCTCCGCGTGCAACCATAATGCCGTCTGATACTTCGCAAATTTCATCGATATAGTGAATTGCACCAAGCATTTCTACTTTAGTAATGACGGGGGTGTCTGCCCCTAAAGCTCTTAACATCATTTTTAATTTTGTGACATCATTAGGTGTTTGCACAAATGAGAGAGCAACATAGTCGACACCTTGTGCGACTCCAAAGAGAAGGTCACGAATGTCTTTTTCTGTTGTAGCTGGAATAGAAAGGTGGCATTCTGGAAAGTTTACCCCTTTTCTTGATTTTAACAGACCACCATGAGTCACTTCACAAATGACATCTGTGCCGCGTAGCTCAATAATTTTCATGGCAAGTAAACCATCATCAAGAAGAATTCTTGCTCCTACTTTAACATCATTTGCCAATTCACGGTAGTCAATAGGTATAAAGTCATTAGACGTTTGTTCAGGCGCGTAACGTAAAGTTAAAACTTGACCGCGAGTTATTTTAACGCCGCCATCTTTTAATTTTCCCGTTCTTATTTTAGGGCCTTGCAAGTCTTGTAAAATAGCAACTTGCTTATTTTTTTCCCGCGAAATTTCTCTGATTAAAGCGATATTTGCGGCATGCATAGCGTGATCGCCATGGGAAAAATTAAGCCGTGCGACGTTCATGCCAGCGTCTATAAGCTTAGAAATCATTTCTTTATTGCTTGAAGAAGGCCCTAAAGTACAAACTATTTTGGTCTGGGGTAATTTATTGAGATCCATTATTCTCCTCACTTGAATTTAAGTTTATATTTCTCGAGTTTATTATTTGCTGGATTTGTATTTCTGCATAAAAAAGTTGACCTTTTAACTTTTCAATTAAACTATAAGCTTCTTCTAATTTTTTTGAGAGTTCGTCAATTGGAATACTTTCATTTTCCATACTTATTAAAATTTCATTTATTTGTTTTAATAATGTGGGATAACTCTGATTTTCCATAGAAATTCCATATTTTTTAAATAATACAGGTGAACTAAGTAGATTCTCTACTTTCAGTTACAGCTTTCACTATGACATCTACAAAGATATGATGATTTTCGCAATCTCCAGCGAATTTTAGTTTTAAATTTTTTGGCGTTGAGGGAGTCAAAAAATGTTTACCCTGTAAAAGGGTATTTTGATCATCATAAACTAAAGCATAACCCCGTTGCAGATTTTGTTGCATTCCTGACTTATATATTTTCAGCATTTTTTCTATATTTTGTAATTGTTTTTTTTCTAACTGGAGCCTTTGCTGACAAATTAAGGTTAGGCGTGTGTTTAAAGAGGCTAGAATCGTTTTTTCTTTTGTGAGTCTTTTTTGTAGTACATTAGCAATATTTTCAACGCGTTGAAAAAAAGTTTGAAAAGAATGCATGATGCTTTCACATAAAATACGTGCGGCTGCTGTTGGTGTTTTTTCGGAGTGTTTAGCAACTTCATCAGCAATACTGATATCTTCGAAATGCCCAATGGCAGTGATAACAGGTAGGGGACAACGGGCTATTTGTGCTGCTATTTCAAAATCATCGAACCATCGCAAATCGAGACGGCTTCCTCCTCCTCGCGTTATGACAACACAATCAAATAAAATTGTATTTTGTGCTATTTTTTTTAAGGCATTGACTACATTTTCAGCTGTTTTTTCTCCTTGCATATTGCAATCAAAAACAGAAACTTGAAATGCAATTTGAGCTAAAGATAATTCATTTAAAAAGTCTGAATAAGCACGGCTTTCTTTTGCAGTAATAAGAGCAATTTTTAGCGGATATTGTGGGAAGATAAGATTCTTATTTTTAAAGTATAACCCTTGTTTTTTTAATTCTTGAATGATGGCTAATTTTTGGAGAGCGAGTTCACCTTGGGTAAATTGAATATCGATATCTTCAACAATTCCCGTTATTCTAGCCCCCTCTTTACGAAAGTCGCAACGAATGAGAATTTTAATTTTTGTACCGTCGACAAATAAAATTTGATTTAATATTTGCTCTAAGATGATTCTATTGCTAGCCCAAATAGAACAAGAAATACTAGCTGCTTTGTTAAAATTTATGGCCGACTGCTCTTTATCTACTAAATCAAAAAAAAGATGATTGTTGCTTTGTTTTAAGTTAGAAATTTCACCACAAATCCAATATTTTCCTTTTAAATTTGCGTGTATAATGGAGGATATAAATTGAATAAAAGACGTAACAGATAAAGCAGGGGAGTCTATTTTTTCTTCTATTTTCCCCAATATTTTTTCAGACTCTTGTTCAAGAGTAAAACCTAAATTTTTTAGGTTTTCGATATTAAGTTGGTTTTGTATAAGCCACCAGTTTTTATGAATAGGATCCCACTTTCCACCTATTTTTTTAATTTCGTCTTTTAAATGATATGTATTTCCTGCTAGGATAATTTTGCATTCATTTGAATTAATTGTTAATTTCATTTTTTTTCTTTATATGAGATATAATGTTCTAAGTGTTTTTGTATTTTTGGATAATAATGTGAAAATAAAATAAGGTCAATTTCATTGTTTTTGGTGAAAATATTATGTTCATTATAAGACTTAAGAACAGCAAAGTCAGCAGAATTATCTATCGTAAATAAATTCTGCGAAATAAAATGTGAATTTGGTCTAAGTAAGAATTCGCCGACACGAAACTGTAGTTGCTCCAAAGGTTTGTTATCCTTAGTAAATTCAATTTGATAGTTGTTGGTAAAATGCTCAGAATAAAGTAGGCAGTTTACTTGAATTTCTTCAATAACACTATCACTTTGTATTTTCAAATCAGCTATATAAGATTCTGTTTTTGAATCAAAGTATATTTGCCAAATTTTTAAATTTTTATCAGAAAAACAACGAGTTATTTTGTCTTTTGCAGTTAATTTTAATTTAGCATTTTTGAAATTAAAAATACTAAAAGATAAGTCACGTATTTGATATTTTTCTCTTTCTTCCTCAATTTTTTTATAATTGTCTATATAATTTTCAATAGGGAGATAAAATTTTTTGCTAGAAAAGTAGTTGTTGTTATTAAAAATGAAATATTCATCATCACTCGACTGGATTGTAATAAGATTGTTTGGTTTATAGTTAAAACTGCCAGTATTTTTAACGAATGTATGAATTAATTGGATAAGTAAATTTTGTTGTAACGGAGTATTTTCTTTTATATTGTTTAAAGGTTCTAATAAATTTTTCCTAGATTCGTCATTAATAATAGCTAGAATAGATTGATCTGCTTTTAAGTCCTGTTCATTAAATGAATAATTTTTTCCTAATAGCATAAAAATATTTGTGTTATTATCTACTTTTTTAAAAATTTTTAACAATTGTTTTTCAGAAAAGTTATCAACATCAATATTTATTCGGATAAAATCGAAATTAGATTTGTTAATTATTTCATGTAAAGTATCAGGAATATTACTTAATGATTTTTTTCTAGTTATTAAAACTTGTGTATTTGAAAAATCTTCATTTACTGCACTGCTAGTTGGTTGAATCACGTTTATTCTTAATAAAGACTTAAAATTACTATTTAGTAGTTTATATAAATTTTTCTGATTATCAAAAAAAATATCTTTAGATTTATATGTATATCCATTGTTTATGAGTGAGTTATTTGCTTCTAAAGAAATAACATTTTCTTTATATTCAGTTGCTATAGGGAAAGAATTATTGTTATAAAAAACAGACCCATTCTTAAATAAATTCTTTAATTCTATATAAAAATCATTGCTTAATGGATTTGAGTTTATTGTTATAAATAGTGTCTTTTTTGTTATAGATTCTTTTTCTGAGCCGTGAAAAATTAAAAATCCTGATGAATTCTTTGTCCAGGATATTTGTACTAATTTTGTATTGTAATTGCTGGGGATTTTTATTTTTGTGAATTGTGAATTTTTTATTTTAAATTCTTCTTTTTTGTCATTGTCAAATGTAAAAGTTAAAATGCTTTCAGTTTCATTTTTATTAGCAGCAATTCCTTTATTTTCAAAGACTAAAGTTTTGTTTTTTATTAAATCATAGCAGTCACATGAAATGCTTTCATTTGGGAAAAATATTATTGAACTTGTTTCAATAAAATCTTTATTATTATTACTAAGTTTATATCTGATTTTCTTTTGAATCAAGTTATTATCTTCAATGCTTATAATTGTTTCATCTTTGATAGTTTCGGGAAAAATGTCAGATTTTTTATTCTTATTTCTTTTATTGTATTTAAATTGTTCGAATAATTGTTTATCATCAATTAAATTAGATATATTTAGTAAAGAAACGTTTTTGTTGAAATTTGTAGTCTCTATGAATTCGTCAATTGATAACTTTTGTAGATAACTAATTAAAATATTATTGCTAATTAAAAAATGAAATAAAGTGTTTTTAAATGCAAATAAAGTTGCTATAACTAGTATAAAAAAAACAATAAAGTAATGGGACTTTTTTGAGCGAATGTTTTTCATGTTTTTTCCATAGAGAAAATAAATATTTTATTAAATAAGTTTTTATCAATTAGAAAGTTTACATCATTTGTAAAACTTTTTTCTACCTGTATTTCACAATTATTATTGACATTTTTCTTTAGTATATTTATTTTTTGCGGAATTTCATTAGCAACTTTTTCAAAATGTAAAATTTCTGTTTCTTGTTCATCAAGTATGCAAATATAGTCCCTTTTTATATTAAAAACTTGTTCAATATTTTCAGTCAAATTTAAAGAGACACGATTTTCAATAATTTTGGACTGTATTGTATTTTTGAA
>CAYSZE010000192.1:0-3944 GCA_964435255.1 uncultured Oligoflexia bacterium | reverse complement strand
AAAAGTCTGCATCAATGCAATCTGGATCTGTAGTAGCACTTTCTTTGCGCAAGCTAGCTACATGATCTATACTAACGCTTAATGTTGCCAATGAAAGATTACCCTTCCCTATACGAAACATTTAAAATATCTAACCTAATCTTATTACACTTAAAAGATATGCTGATGCAAACATATGGAGGTGAATTTTAAATTTTTAGTAAATAATTTCAATTGTCTACTAAAAGAAATATTATTAAGTAAACAATTTCTATATTTTAAGACAATTTAAAAATTTTATTCCAGTATCAGGAAGAAATAATTTGAGTCAAAAAATCAAACATTTATAAATTGTTACAAATAGTGTAATTTAAGTTAAGTTGAAATATGTTTGTAAAATTTGATTTTTCGATTATCTATAGCTGATCTTAGGAGGTCATAGGATATCAAAAATCTAGTTTATAGACGCGACTATTTTATGCTATAATATTAATCAATAAAATTTAACGTTTTGTAGAGACGCAAAATCTATAAGGTTGTCATGAAACTAAAATCTATTCACATTTCAGGCTTCAAGAGTTTCGCAGATAGAGTCCTCATTCAATATCATGATGGGATTACAGGTGTGATAGGCCCAAATGGTTCTGGTAAATCTAATATTATTGATGCCGTTCGTTGGGTTATGGGTGAACAAACTGCTAAAAGTTTACGCGCAGATGATCCAACAGACATCATTTTTTCGGGCTCGCAAGATCGCAAACCTTTAAGTCTAGCTGAAGTTACTCTTGTTTTTGCCAACGATGGGTTATATTGTTCTGCAGAATTCATGTATTTACCAGAAATTTCTATAGGCAGAAGAATCAACCGTAGTGGTGAACGTGAATATTTAATGAATAGAGAACCTTGTAGGTTAAAAGACATTGTCGATTTTTTATTATCCATTGGGTTAGGGTCTAAAAGCTATGCCATCATTCAGCAGGATAAAAGAGATAGAATTATTCAAGCTTCTCCTGAAGATCTTCGTGAGATATTAGAAGAAACAGCTGGTATCACAATGTTTAAAGTGAGAAGAAAAGAAGCTGAAAAACGTTTACTCTCCACCCAAGAACGGATGAAGAATTTAGCAGAAATAGAAGGAGAACTTGTTCGCCAAAAAGAATCATTATCTGAGCAAGTTGAAAAAGCATCTCTCAAATTTCAATATTCTAATGAGTTAAAAGAAAAAGAAATTGAGTTAATCAAAAACCATGTAGGGTTTTATAGAAGTATTGCTACAAAAGTTAAAAAAGAAGTTGATAACAGATCTTCTGAAATTCAACTTGCTAGCGTTGAAGCCAGTGAATGGGAAATAGCTGCCAACGAATTAAAGTCAAATCAACTAGAACTTATTCAACAAATTAAATCAACAGAAAATCAATTAGATGATCAAAAAATTGCATTAACTAAATATGAAGAACGTCGAGATAACTACAAAAAAAGACATGAAGAACGCATTAATCAAAAAGATAAAATTAAAAAAGAATTAATAGATGAACAACAAAATTTAAAAAATGAAGAAGAAAAACAAACTTCTATTATGCTTGAAATTGAAAAGCTGGGAACTCAATTAAACAAAATTGATTATGAAAAAGAAAGCTTAGAAGAACGACTAGAAGAATTAGATGAAAACATTCAAGTTGAAAGAATGCGAGGCGATGAAATTCGCTCAGAAATTAGAGCAATTGACTCAAGTAAAAATTCTTTGCGCGCAAGAAATGAATCTTTACTAGATACCATAGGAAAATATAATACTCAAATTCAAAAAGTAATGGAAAATCATTTTTCTATAACCGCATCTCGCGGTCAAATTGCGGCCGATCGTAAAGCTATTGCTGAAAGCTTAAGTAAAGTTTCTTTAGGATTAGATGAAGTTGTTTCAAATAGAAATTTACTTGAAATTGAATTAGAAAAAGTAAAACAAAAACATGAACAAGCTAGCAAAGACAGAGAATCTATTAAACAAAATCATTTAGAAGTATCTAGTAAAGTAAATATTTTAAAAGACTTAGTAGAATCAGACAGCGGTTTATCTGATGGAACTTTGGCATTAAAAGAAAAATTAAGTTCTAAAGTAGCTAGTTTTTTATTTGATGCTGTTTCTTTACATAAAGAAGATGAAAATATTTTAGAAATGCATATGCCTTTTCTATTTCAATCAGCAATTATTGAAAATACTGATGATTTAATTGAAATTATAGATAAGGTTGAAGAAAACTCTATTGCTAAAGTTAATTTATTAGTTAAGGATCTTATAACAGCTCTGACTTCGAGTGAAGAATCTGACAAAAAAAATATTTTAGAAATAAGTGGCATTCGTTGTGTTGGTGACCGATTAGAAAACTTTAAATTCCCAACTGCTAAAAGAATTTTTGAAAGAATTTTTATATGCCAAGATGAATGGTTATTATTGAAAGCGAAAAAAATTGCAGGTCAAAACCAACACTTTATTTTTATCACAGAAAGAGGCACTATTTCTAATGGAGTGCAAGGAATATCTTGTGGTTTATTGAAGGAAGGAGCTTCACAAGGAATTTTACAACGTCGTAGAGAATATTCAGAATCACTAGACCTAAAAGCTAAAGTACAAGAACAACTTGCTAATGCTGAAGGTCTTTTGTATACCTTAAATGAAAATAAGAAAAAAATTGAGTCTAGATTTAATGAATTAGCTAGCGCTCTTGAAAAAGAAAAAGTTGAATCTTTGAAATTATCAAATCAACTTGACAATTTCGACTTACAACTACGGCACATAGATGAAAATATGAGTCGGTTTGATGAAGAAAAACAACGTTTAAATGCTGAAATAACTGAAGCGAAAGAATCTTTTGCTAAAAATCAAAGCCAACTTGACAGGCTTGACGCAGAATTAAATATTTTACAACAAAATTTGAACGATTTTGAGTTAGAATTTTCCGAAAAAAAAGAAACTCGAGATGAAGTCATCACTCAATTACAAAGTAAAAAATCAGAAAGAGCTGTCATTTCAGAAAGGCAATCAAATAATCGTAAATATTATGATGAGATGGTGTACCAACTCAAACGCATGCAACAAAAAGTCGATTCATTTATTCGTCAAATTGATGAATTAGAATCGTTAATTTCTACAGGTGAAAACGAATTCGATAATTTAAATACAGAAATATCTCATTTTCAAAAACAAGTTAAAAATCTTGAAGAAAAACTCGAATATTTAGTCCAAGAAGAATCTGAAACATCAGAAGAACTTAGAGTGTATGAAAATAAATTAAAGTCACAAAAAGATAATGCCGCATCAAAACAAAAATTTATTAATGAAAAACTTCTTGAATTAGCGCGTTATGAAACTATTATTGAAACAGCTCTTAAAGATGCTAATGAAAAATTTGCTTTAACTGCAAATGACTTGCCTAATGAAGCAAGTGGCGATCAAAGTATCAGAAATAATTTGGAAAATCGAATTAAAGAATTGCAGTTAGCAATTCATGAATTAGGCGCTGTAAATGAAAGAGCTTTAGAAGAATATAAAGATGTAACTGAGCGTTTAAATTTTCTGATAACTCAAAAAGAAGATATTGATAAATCAATGCAAGAACTTTATTTGTCTATCAGTGAAATTGAAGAAAACACAAAATTAAGGTTTAAAGAAATTTTTGATAAAGTAAATATTGAATTTCAAAAAATCTTTCCAGTTCTTTTTCCTGGCGGTTATGGTGAGTTACATATGCTAAAAGAAGACGACCTGTTAAATACAGGAGTCGAAATTCTTGTCCGTCTTCCTGGTAAAAAAATGCAAAATATGAGTCTATTTAGCGGCGGAGAAAAAGCCTTAACCGCTATTTCACTTATATTTAGTTTGTTAAAAACAACTCCAGCACCATTTTGTTTCCTTGATGAAGTCGACGCCCCATTGGATGAAGCAAATGTTGGCCGTTTTAATGCCGTTCTCG
>CAYSZE010000191.1:0-6020 GCA_964435255.1 uncultured Oligoflexia bacterium | reverse complement strand
AACACATTCTGCAGGATTAAGAGCATATTCTATTCGTGTAGGCATATTAAATAGAACTAAAAAGTACTTTTCCCAAAAGTATAATATACTTTCAAATTCAATAAAGAAGTATGAAGAAAGCCCTATTATAAAATCAAAGGTTACGGGACGTAGAATATATGAAGCTTTTCTTGCTGAAGGAGTGGAAGTTCCTGAAGCTTGGTTTTTCAATGGCATTGGTGACTTCATAATAAGTGAAGAAATATGTTCTAAAATATTTTACGAATTTGAAGATCAAGAATCAAAAGCATGTACAGATATTTTATTATTTAAATCAAGATATAAAGATTCTGAAATAATTACTATTGAAGATGATATGAATAGTCCGTTTTATAATTATGGTGATTATGTTGGATTTATTTGGCGAAAACTTTCGCAAGTTGATAATTTAAATAAAGTTGTTTGTGCTGTTAAAATAAATGAAAGAATATGTGTGCGTGTTTGTACTAAAATATCAAATAATAAAGTACGAATAGAAGCAAATAAATTATTGAATAAAGTTATTATAACCAACCAAATTGCGCCTATTATATTTCATCGCCCAGCAAAATATTATAGATTATTAAATACTGGTCAGTCATATTTTGAATAGTCTTTTTGAATTATTTCTATTAAAATATCATTATCTAGAAATTCTTTACTAGCAATATGATAACGAATTTCTTTTGCAACTTCTCTTGTAAAATTTTCAGTCAGTGAACGTATTTCTTTTGAAAATAATTTGTTTTTATGTCCTCCTAAGAAAAAAGGAGCAATAAATAAATGGATGAGATCGAATTTATTTTCATTTATAAAAGCACTTAAAAGTCTAGGGCCTCCTTCTACAAAAATACTTTGTAGGGGACGGCCAAAGACGGTTATAAAATTAATTTTTTCTAAAGATTGCATGATATTTTCATATAAAGGCAGTCCCTTTTCTAAGGGACAAATAATAAATTCATTTTCATTGAGGAGGAATTGGCTCCATGAATTATGAGTTGCAGATAAAACAGAATTTAACTTATCTTTATCAATGAATAAAATTATTTTCTGCGAACTATTAAAAGTTTTTTCTTTTAACTTATTTTGGTGTTCTAAGGGACAAGTAAAAATTTTTCCTGCGGGATCATAAATCATTTTTATCGGATTTCTTTTGTTATTTATAGAAATATCTCGAACATCTAAGGCAGGAAAATCATTTAGAACAGTACCAATTCCAACTAAAATAGCATCATATTTTTGGCGTAACCAATGAGTGTATATTCGTGATTTTGTACCAGAGATCCATTTCCAGCCATTAAAATCGTCAGCAAGGCATCCATCTAAGCTTTGTGCCCATTTTAAAGCAATGAATATTTTCTTATGTTTCTGTTGAATAAAAAACGGGTAGTTCCAAGCTTTAATTTCATTTGTAAATATAGTGTTAAGTTCACCCATCCCAAGTTGGGTTAGTGTTTTTAAACCATGACCAGCAACAATGGGGTTGGGATCGATGCTTCCCACAACAACCTTTTTTATGCCTTTATTATAAAAAAGTTCGATGCAGGGTGGTTGTCTTCCCTTGTGTGTACAGGGTTCTAGTGTGACATAAACTACGGAATCTTTGAGGTCTTCTAATGGGATATGTTGCAAAGCGACTCTTTCGGCATGTTTCTCCCCCCACTTTTCTGTACAACCTTTTGAAATAATAGTATTGTTCTTAACTACCACACAGCCCACAGAGGGGTTGGGGTTTGCAATACTGGCATTTTTCATGCTTTCTATAAATGCATGAAATAAAAAAAACTCATCACTATTTTTTTTTAAATGGTTATCGCTTTTTAAAGTATCATCATTTTGTGTATTTATAATGCTTCCAAGCCACCCTCCGAAGGTAAATCCTGATTTTAAGCGAAAAGACATTTTTAGATTGCCTTCCTATTACTGAAATGATAGAGAAATGTCCGCAGCTAAAGAAGCTGTCTTAGGAACAATCGGTTTTTAGCATACTCACGCATGGGAGCTATTACTTGTTGTTATCCTGTACTTTAATACCTTGGGGCTTGCCCAAAAGAAAGGAAAAACCATGCAAATTACTCAGGAAAAAAGAGCTGAAATTATAGCAAAACACCGCACGCATGAATCTGACACAGGTTCACCTGAAGTACAAATTGCTTTATTAACAGCACGGATAAATCAATTAACAGAACATTTTCGCGTACATACAAAAGACTTTGCGGGTCGTCGTGGTTTATTGTCGTTAGTTAGCCAACGCCGTAGTCTTCTTGATTATTTAAAACGTAAGAATATGAATGGTTATCAAAAAATTATTAGCGAATTAAACATTCGTCGTTAATGTTATTTGTTTTTACAAAGCCTCCCTTTTTTTAAAGGAGGCTTTTTTTATGCAAAAAATTGTAAATCCTTTCTCTTTTTCATTTCATACTAGTAAGATTATTGGTTTAATTAATTAATATTATTAACTTATTTAAAAAAATTCTTATTAGTTCAAATTATAATAAAATCTCCCGATAAAATATTGGTCGTTTGCAAAACTCTTCAGTAAAGGAGATTATTATGTTTAAAAAATTGCGAACTGCTATGATTTTAGCCTTATTCGTCGTGGGCTGTAGCAAGGGCGGGGGCGGTGGAGGTGGTAGCAGTACCTCCAGTGGTGATATTGTGGTTTCAACTTCACAGCCAGAGCCACTAAACCTTGAAAAAACTTATTATGTTTATTTAGTAAACAGAGATAAGAGTACGGTTTCAAAATGTACTATGAATCAAGATAATGGTGCATTAAAAGATTGTGTGGCTACAGGTGGTAACTTATCAGATCCTATTGGTATTACTATAAGCGGTGATTATGCTTATATTACTAATAACAAAAAATGGAGTACTTCTGGTACAATAACTATGTGCCAAATTGAAAAAACAACAGGTGTTTTAAGCAACTGTAAAGAAACTCCAGATGGTGTTGTATTTAATAACGTTGCAGCCATTACTAATAGAAATGGTTATGTATATGTTACGAATTATAACGGTGGTGTTACTAAATGTGCTATTAATACTAAAACAGGTACATTAAGTAGTTGTAATTATTTACCAACTGGTGTTAAATCTATTGGTATTTTATTAGCAAATAAATATTCTTATATCACGAATTATGATAAAGATATTGTTAATAAATGTGTGATTAATAATGATGAAACAATTGGTGTATGCTCATCTACTAATTTTAGTTTCTTAAAACCTAATGGTATTGCTATATATAATGGTATAGCTTATGTTGCGACTGAAGGTGATAGTAAAGTTTACAAATGTAACATTAAAGATGACGGTACTTTTGAAAATTGTACTGCAACAGGTGCTGATAATTATTATTCTCCAAGATCTATTAATATAATTAATGGATATGCTTATATTACAAGTATTTCTGCTGGTAAAGTTACTATTTGTAAAGTAAATGCTACAAATTCTAACTTAGAAAAATGTTCTCAATATTCTGATAATAATACTTTTGGTATGTTCCAAGAAGGTACTACTTACTACACTTATACAACTTCAAGTACAATTAAATCAGCTATTGCATATCTTTCAGCTAATGGAACAAATAAAGTTTATTACTGCTCAATTGATTTATCTACAAGTGCATTAAAAGACTGCAAAGAAACAGGAAGTGGATTCAATGGTCCTACAGCTTCAGTAGTTAAAGGAAGCAATATTTATATTGGTAATAAAAACGGAGCTAGTATTACTAAATGTATTATTGGGGTTGATAATAGTTTAAGCAATTGTTCTATTCTTGCAACTAATAATAACTTTACTGATATTCAGGACATTAAAATTGTGAATAAATTCTTATATTTTACAAGTTACTTTAACAATAAAATTGCTAAATGTGACTTTAATGAAGCTGCTGGTAGTGTAAGTAACTGTGTGCAAGCTGTTGCTAGCAATCACCCAGACTCAATTGAATTTAAAGACAAAAAAGCTTACGTAACATCTGGTGATGGTAGCCATACAACAGCTGTTTGTGCATACGATTCCACTACAGGAAGTATTACAAGATGTGAAACTTCTGCTGCATTCGGTACTGGTTGGTCTCCTACTCTTGTAGAAATTATTACAACAAGTGCGGCTTCTTATATTTATATTCCTAATGAAGCTAAATATTTAGCTCGTTGTGTTATTACACCTGCTGGTGATTTAGCAGATTGTAAAGACTCAGAAGCTGGTATTGTAGGAGCATATTCAGTTAAATACTTCAATAATAAGTTGTATATTTTAACACGTTGGAGTGGTAAAATTTCAGCTTGTAATATAAATGCGACAACTGGCTTATTAAGCGAATGTAATGAAGTATTGAAAGACACACCTCCTATGGGTGGAAGCTCTAAATTACATGGATTTAGTTTAGCAGTATTTCAAAAGTAACAATTAAATAGTTGGTTTAAAAGGCCCTAAATCTTAGAATGAGATTTAGGGTTTTTTTATATAAGTCTTTTCATTGTATCTATTTTATTTGCAGATAAATAAAATTTTAATTTTAGCTTTCTTTTTTTCTTTAAATGTAATAATGTAAGGAAAATTAAAAATCAAGTTTTCATAAATAAATAAAAATTAATAACACTTTATATACGAAAAAAGGGAATTATAATGCTAAAAATAACTCTATTTGTTTATATTATATTGTTAAAATTTAGTGCAATGGCTCAAAACATGAATTTTGACACAACTTTATCCTATAATTTTCTGAGTTATTTAAGTGGAAAGTATTACACTTCCAAACCAAATTGGGGCGGGCTATTTGGGATGGTACCATTAAATAACTGGAGTCATAATATTAATGACTTTGCTATTAACCTCTGGCGGACACCGATTACTCGAGAGCTACCAACAAAACAATTTGTGGATTATTTTGAATATTCTGTTGCTAATACAGAACAAGTCGTACATATCTCAACCTTATGGTTTACTCCTGGTAATCCAATGGAAGAAGCTTTAAAACGAGCAATATCGTTTTTAAATCAAAAATCTTTTCAAAGGCAACAATTTATTCGAGTCAGAATTATGTTTAGTATGTACAATGCTTCTCCGATCCCTAAAAAGAATGCAACTGAAAAAGTAATTAAATATTTGTTGCCTGAAGGAGTATCGCCATTCTTAGATGTTAGCGTTATTAATTATAGGAATCCTGTTGCCTTTAATCACTCAAAAATTAGCGCTATTGATAGAGATAAGCTACTAACTGGAGGAACAAATTTTCCAGATAAGGATTATGATGATTTAAGTGATCCTGTAAATGACTTATCTATTGAAATTAATTTGCGCTATATAGCTGAACTTGGCAGAGTTTATTTAAGATAAATAGCATTGGAAAGTAAACTAGGAGAAGAATTTAACATAAATAGTATTGCTTGTTCCAATACAGAAAAATCAGAATGCACTGTTCTAAACCGTTGGTTAGAACCAAGTGATCCTAATTTAAATATATTTAATATTCCTTTTATTCTAAAAAATTATAATACGCAATATACTTTAGGTGCGGGGAAAATGACGAATGGTAAAGAATATAATGATGCTGAATTGTCTACTGATGCTATCATGGCTATGATGGATAATGCGCAGTATGAAATTAATATTTCACAACGAAGCATCAGAAATATTACACCAAAAAGCACTGATATTCAAAATGCGACTTGTGCAGTCATTGGAAAGGCTTTAGCGAAAGGAGTGCGGGTAAATATTTTGTTATCAGCTTACTCTGGGCAAGGACCATTATTGGGTTACACTGAAAGTTCATCTAGTGATAACGCAACAATAAAATGTATCGTAAAAAATACTATCGATAATTATAAAATAGATCCTACGGCAGCTTTGGAACGGTTGAGTATTTTGCGTATTGCAAGATGGTTTTATTATACTGGTTATAAATATGGAAGTTCAAAAAATCATGTTAAATTAATAATGGTTGATGATCGCTTGACTTATATTGGCTCTGAGAACTTATATTATAATAA
>CAYSZE010000190.1:0-8084 GCA_964435255.1 uncultured Oligoflexia bacterium | reverse complement strand
AAAAATAATATTACAGTAGTTGATGATTATGCACATAATCCAAAAAAAATAGAAACCGTTCTTAAAGGAACAAAAGAAAGTTTTCCTGATAAAGATATAATAGCTATTTTTCAACCGCATCGTTACACTAGAATAAAAATTCAAATGGAAGAATTTGCTCACTGTTTTAAAGACGCTGACTACCTTATTGTCACTCCAATTTATTCTGCTGGTGAAAATGAAATTCCTGGTATTTCTCCAACAACTATTTGTCATCAAATAAAAATTAATAGTTTTAACAGCTCTCCAAATTCCACTTTTGTTGCTGAAAATTTAAATGACGCTGTTCACAAAGTGCAATCTATTCTAAAATATGTCGATCCTAATAAAGGAGCGGTTGTTCTTACTTTAGGTGCTGGCGATGTCAGACAAGCAGGATACACGCTAATGGAGAAATTAAATCTTGAATGTAACCAATAAAAGACAAAGGAAAGTTAATCTTCTGGCTTCACAGAAAATTGATTTAAGAAGCCGGAAAGGTGTTAAAAAGAATAAAAAAGCTAATCAATCTAGTAAGTGGTATTTAATTCTATTATTTTCTTTAACTAGAGCATGTAAAAGTTTTATTTATTTAACTTATAAGACTTTCAAAAAAAGACCTAAATTAACTTATGTGTTATCAATTATATTTATAACTCTTATTTTTTTTAAAGTTAGTATTTATTTTGTTGAAATTTATAGCGAAAAAGTTCTACCGACTCATGTACAAATTGATACAGATAGTAAGCAAGTCACTTTTGATTTATACCGTTTAGTAAATGTTGAAATTGAAAAAGCCAAAAAAAACAAAGAAAAACGATCTGACTTTCTTATTCATATCAATGAAATATTAGAATCAGTTGATATTATTGATCAATACTGGATTAGGCTTGGGCTCGATGGAAAACTACAAATAAGCGCAATTATGCAAATTCCAATTATGCTAATTGAAGCAAAAAACAATGAGCGTTATGTAATTAGTAATAATATGAAAATAATTGCAAAAAATCCAACTTCAAATCAATACAGTTCTCTTATTAAACTAGATGCTCCAGAATTAAAAATTAACTGGAAACCTAAAAATTATCTCACAAAAAATAAAAAAATAAGTAAAGATGAACCATTGACCAATCGTAATGATCCCAACGCTCCCGTGAATTTTATTTGGCTTTTATCACAAACAAAGTTTATTAATTCAGAAATATTAAAATTAGGAACTGGTTACACATTAGCTAAAATTTCTTGGGATTCAAACACAGGATTTACTCTAAAAATTATCCGAAACAATCAATTATTAAATATTAAATCTATTGAAAAAAATAAACCAGAAGAGTCTGCTCAGAATAATCAAGTCCAAGACACAGATACTTTAACTGCTCTTATTGGCGAAAATAATTTAAAGGAAAAATTAGAACGTTTAAGGACTATCTTAAAGGAATTAGGAAATAAAAAAATCTATCCTAGTAAAATCGATCTTGACTTTACTGATAAGGCAAGCTTTAAGATTCAAGGCATAAATTCAAAATCTTCATGGTAGGGATTTTTAATCCTTACTAATGACTTTTTTTTTTTGATTGTGTAAGTTTAAAGAGAGCGCGTTCACAAAATGCTTTTTAAACATTTTGCATGCAAAGTTAAATTGACATGAAAACATCTCTTAATAAAAATATTTGCATTTCCCTTTCATTAGGTTCAACACATACTGGCCTTATTGCTGCTAGCTATGAAAATAAATCTTCTTTAAATTCTCAAAACATTGATAATCATTTATCAAATGATAAAGAATTACCTCGTCTCCAAATTTTAGGTGCTGCAAGATTAAACAATAATGGCGCAATTAAAAAAGGGGTTGTCTCAAGTATTGAAGCGGTAACTGCTTCTATTCTTGAAACAATAGATGAAGTTGAGAGACAATCGGGAATAGAAATAGACTCTGTAAGAGTATGTATTGCTGGAACTGCAGCTCAATTTGATAACCATTTAGAAACTTGCCCTATTAAAGGCGAAGAAATTAGAGCCTCTGATTTAGAACGCGTCTCAGCAGCCGTTAGAAATCAAAAACCACCTATGGGTTATGATTTTATTCATATGATCCCGAGTTCTTACTCCGTCGATGGAAAACATGGCATTCAAAATCCTATTGGTATGCAAGGCAATGAACTTTCTATTATGCATCACCGCGTTTTTTATCCTCAAGCAGATTTACACAATATTGTCAGAGCTTGTAATAACGCAGGTGTTAGAGTTCAAGGATTTGCTTTTGAACCTTTAGCGGCAGCTGAAGGTGTTCTTACAAAAGATGAAAAAGAATTTGGTTGTATTTCATTATCTATTGGCGCACATCTGACACATGCCTGCGTTTATCTTGGAAATATACCTGTTTATTCTAAAGAATATCCCATTGGTTCACATCATATTACAAAAGATTTATCGATCGGTTTAAGAACAACACAAGCAGAAGCTGAAAGAGTAAAAAAAGAACTTGGAAAAGCTATAGAATTTTCTTCTAAAGATAATAATGAAAAAATTGAAATATCAAGCATAGATGGAAATAACTACCGTTACGTAACAAAAAAAGAAATAAATCAAATTATCGAACCTAGAGTTAGAGAAATTTTAAATACTATTTATTTAGATTTAAAAAGATCTAAATTAATTACAAAAACTTCTAAAGGCATAGTTTTATCAGGTGGTGGTGCACTCTTAAGTGGAATGGCTTTAGCTACTGAAGAAATATTTTCTTTACATGCAAGAGTAGGTTTACCTGTGAATATTGCAGGTGTAATAGAAGGATTAAAATCACCAATTTGGGCATCTGGTGTTGGTACTTTATCTCCACTTTTTGCCACAATTCATGGAGATCAAACAACATTCCAAATTGAAGAAACTAAGAAAATGGGATCCTTTGCAACAAAAATATGGCATAAATTAAAGGAACCATTTGCTTCAAGATAATATATAATAAATGAAATATAAGAATACGGAGGATTTTAAAAATGAGTGAAAGAGCGGATAAAATAAATAAATACTCTTCGAATGCAATCATAAAAGTGATTGGTGTTGGTGGAGGAGGAGGAAACGCTCTCAATACAATGATTGAATCAGGACTGAGTGGAGTAGAATTTATCGCTGCTAATACTGATGTTCAAGCACTTCAATCTAATCTTGCTCCTATTAAAATCCAATTAGGCAGAGAGCTCACAAAAGGTTTAGGTGCAGGCGCAAATCCAGAAGTAGGTCGCAATGCTGCCCTAGAAGATAAAGCAATTCTTCAAGAAGTTTTAAGTGGTGCAGACATGGTTTTTGTAACTGGTGATATGGGTGGTGGTACGGGAACGGGAGCGGCACCTATTATAGCACAAGTCGCAAGAGAATTAGGAGCACTCACTGTCGGCGTAGTTACAAAGCCTTTTTCATTTGAAGGCAAGCGCCGCAAACAACAATCTGAACATGGTATTCAATCATTACGTCAGTCTGTAGATACTCTAATAACAATTCCTAATCAAAGACTTCTCAGCATTGCGCCGCCAGAAATGTCTATGCTTGAAGGTTTCAAACTTGCTGATGAAGTTTTACTTAATGCTGTTAAAGGCATTTCAGATATTATTAATATTCCTGGAAGGGTCAATGTAGACTTTGCAGACGTGAAAACCATTATGTCTGAAATGGGTATGGCTCTTATGGGTATTGGAACCGCTACTGGACCAAATAGAGCAGCAGAAGCTGCAAGAGCTGCAATCAATTCGCCTTTACTTGAAGATATTGATATTGAAGGTGCAACTGGCATTCTTATTAATATTACTGGTACAAGTTCAATGACTCTGCATGAAATCAGTGAAGCATCAACTCTTATTCAAGAAGCTGCGCATGAAGAAGCAAACATTATTTTTGGTGCTGTTATTGATGAAAATATGGGTGAAACTATTAGAGTCACCGTTATCGCAACTGGTTTTGATCAAGCTCGTGTTTCTTTTCCAGAAAATGCACACAGCTTCACTGCTATGCAGCCCAATACACAATTTATTCAACAAAACGTTCAAAACACCCAAGCTCCTCAACAAAATTTTGGTAATATGAATACGCAACGTCCTCAACAAGGTTTTTCACAAAATATTCCAGCAGTTAATCCTTATGAGGTGCGTAATCCTAACCAAATGAATACGCAACAAATGCACCAAAATGCCCCTTTTAATCAACCAAATAATGCACAACCAAATCCATTCAATAGAAATCAATTTGGTGGCGGTAGAGAAATGCCTTCACAACAACAAGGCTACAACAATCAGAATTTGAACGTCCAACAACCAAGAACGCCTAATCAAAATATGGAAATGAACAATATTCCTCATTCGAATTTAAATTCAAATATCTTTCGTTCACCTATAAATAATATGGAACACAGAAATCAATCGCCCAATTCTGTCCATAACCAAAATCAGGCACCTAAAATTCATGAAAATCAGTCTTCACAAACACCTTCTTGGTCAACAGCTTCAAACGCTAGAGTTGATTCCTCTGCATCTGATTTAGAAGAACTCACAAAATGGACTTTTGATATGGCAAATCAACAATCTGCCAATAAAGATTCTAAAGTTATGGGAGCTTCTTCTGCTATTAGAAATGAAGATCATTCAAGTGAAGATGCTGCAGAAACTGCTTTAAAATTAGCGAAAGAACTTTCAGATATTGAAATTGATGATACTGATTTTGAGACACCTGCATTTATGCGAAGAAAAGATGAATCACATAAGAGTACTTGAAAATAATTCTAATGAAGTAACTGTTTCTACTGAATTATTTTCAACAATTTCAGAAAAAAGATATTTTTCAATTATTCCTAAGTAAATTAGCCAAGTCAAAAACTTTGAATCTTCCTTATTATTAAATTTAAAATAATGCTCAATTGAAGAATTTATTAATAAACCTTTTAGTTTTTTCTTGTTGAATATTTTTTTATCATTTGGATTAATAAAATCGGCTTGAATTTCATTATAAAACATCAAATCAAGTTCTTTTTTATTTTTTGTATTTTGAAGCAATTCTGCAATATATGCAATTTTATTTTCAATACTTTCTACCAACCTTGTCGAAGCTGTAAATATAGAAGAATAATCATTTAATATTGAAGGAATAAAATTAAAAATTCCCAATTTTTTAATGGTAAATAAATTTTCATTACACAAAAAATTTAAAAAATTTACATAAGGAGAATATGCTAATAGCATTACAGGACTTGAACAGTTCAAAGCTAAATTATAAAAGTCATAAACATTTTTAAAAAACTCAGCATTTCTTTCTGCCAATTGCGACAGTCTTTTATCCGTAGGAAATTGCACTGGTTCATGAAAGTTTTTAGGCGTACAAATGATAAATTGAAAGGGTTCATTTAATATATCTTTTAAATGATTTAAAACTTGAGCAAAATTTTTCTTACTAAGTAACAACCAAATATCAATTATAATTATAATATTTTTTTTATGATTTTTTGAAAGCCATTTATAAAATATATTTAAGTCATCATATTCAGAACGAATAATTTCTTCAGGAAAAATGTCAATTAAAGAAATAGTTTTTTCATTTGATGAAATTTGAATATAGAATTCTTTTATTTCTTGCTTTTTCTTTAATAATATGCAGCATTCTGAAATAAAATTTAAATCATTAAATCCCCAAAACAAAACACCAACCTTCATGATTGAGTCTTCCTAATTAAATTGCTTTTGATTCATTATTAGATGGTAAACTAAGAGGCTTTTTATTAAATTTATTTATGATTCCAATATCACTCAACAACCAATCTAACAAAGATACAGCGGATTCATTCCATTCAAAACTTTTGCCATTGGCTTTTTCAACTATAAATTCACGAGTTGATTTTGAGCTATTTAATTTTTTATAAAATTCAGAATCTTTTTTATCTAATAATATTTTTTCAATTTGTTTTGCCCAAATTGCTGAATAACCATTATCTAACCCACACCAAAAATTATTCGGTAATGAGCCTACTTCAAAATGCTGATCAACTGCGGTAGAAGTTCTAAAAATGACAGGTGTTCCACTTAAAGCAGATTCCAAAGGTGGCAAGCCAAACCCTTCAGCAACTGAAGGGTGCACTAATAAATTAGAAAGCCTATAAATATCTGCAAGTTCAAAATCTGAAAGAGTAGGAAAAACGATTGTCCTTAAGTTTTCAAAAAACTTTATTTTCCCAATTTCTTTCATAGGACATTTTTTTAAATAACCTGATATTTCTTTAGGATCAGAACCTATTCGTATAAACCAAATATTCAAAGCATTATTTTCTGATGCTACTTTTGAAACAGCTTGCAGTGCAACATCCCAACATTTGTATTTCTGATTTCTTCCTACTCCAAGAATCCATTGCCCTTGCAATATTTTATCTAAAAATTGGTTAAATTTATCAGAGTCTTTTTCAGTGGAAACATCATCTAAAAATTTTTTTCTTAAAGCATAAAGAGTGTCTTTATTAATTATCTTCGACTGACTGCCAAAATGAAGATCTACAGCATCTCCAATAACATAAAGTGGAGCCGTTCTTTTTTTCACTAAACTTTGTAAAATTTTAGCAGAATGCGCTGAAACCGTTGTCACATAGGGAAGACGAGAAAGTGCTCTTTTAACCAAAAACCTAAATTGACGCTTAAAAATGAAACCCACTCCTTTTACTGGCATAAAAGGAATACTGTCATGCACAACTTGAATAACCCTAGAAGCCATATTATTTCTTGAAATAAATAATGGCCGATCAAAATTAGCTGGAGCAAGCCATATAACATGATTATTTGTTAGCTTTTGAATTCTCTTTAAAGCAAAAGTGGACCACAGCCAAATAGGTTTATCATATGACTTTTGTAAGGAACCAGGACCACCACTCCAAAAAGAAACTGTATTCGGATAATTATGAACTAAGTCTATGACCCATTGCGCTGGCTCTGATTTAGAAACAATTAATATTTTTAATCTTTTTTTATTTTTTTGTAAAATATAAGCTCTTTTATCAAGTTCTTCCGCAAGAGCACGTGTTAACCCAATGACAAATCTGGAAATTCCAGAAACAATTCCTGATTGTGCAGACCTTGAATCGATTGCAAGCCAAACAATATCAGAATTATCTTTCATATTAGCTTCATCATACAAAGTCACCGGATTGGTCATTGTCAATTCACCGTAATAATTATCAAAGAATAAAAAAGGAAGAGCTTAATAAAACCCTTCCTCACAATCGTAGCACAATTTTTATAACAAAATTACACTATGACCAGTATAAACAATCAAAAAAATAACTTAAATTGGCATGCCAAAATTAGCTATTTTTATTTTGACCACTTTTTCTTGTATAGAGTTCAGATGCTTCTATTCTTGCTAAGGCTCTTGAGCGTGCCGCTTCGGCACGTTTCATATCAATATGCTCAGTTGCTTTCGCAGTTAAACGATTCTGCGCTCTTTCTAACGCATTTTTTGCTCTTTCAATATCAATCGTTGCTGCATCTTCCCCAACATCAACCAATAAGGTAACAGAAGCTCCAGAAATTTCAGCGACTCCTCCAGAAACCTTATAAAAACCTGAAACCTCATTTTGAGTATAGATCACAACACCAGTTCCAACAGCAGAAACCATTGGTGCATGTCCAGGCAATACACCAACTGTTCCATGATCTATTGGAAAATAAATCTCGGATACATCAGAAAGATCTAGGAGACGTTTATAAGGAGTTAGAATCACAACTCGCATATTGTCTTTACTTTCAGCCATAAATATTCAATCCCCAGTCTTTTATTTAAACGGAAGCTCCCATCTTCTTAGCTTTTTCCACCGCTTCTTCAATACTTCCTACCATATAAAAAGCAGCTTCAGGAAGATGATCCCATTTACCTTCGCAAACTTCTTTAAAGCTGCGCACTGTATCACCTACTTTTACATAACGACCAGGATTCCCTGTAAAGACTTCTGCAACATGGAAAGGTTGAGATAAAAAGCGTTCAATACGACGCGCTCTGGCAACAACCAACTTGTCATCTTCTGAAAGTTCGTCCATTCCTAAAAT
>CAYSZE010000189.1:0-11354 GCA_964435255.1 uncultured Oligoflexia bacterium | reverse complement strand
AGTCATCATGATATTAATAAAATTGAATTAGCTGTAAAAAATGATATTGATAGGCGCGGCATTGGCGGAGGACGTGTTCCTGTTGCCTCTAGAGTTGCAGCTCCCATGGTGCCACCTGTCGCATCAGTACCCGCAGCTGCTTTTCATGCTGCGGGTAGAGTCATTCCTGTTACTTCTATGGCAAGAGGTACAGCTACAGCTGCGGTTACTCGGCCAACTATATCCCCATCTACGAGTCGTGCTGCTGTGAGGAGTATTCCTGCAACACCTGTGGTTACTCCAGCAAAAAGGGCAAAAGATTTTAGAAACCGAAATTTTAGCAATCAAGTTTTAGATGGTACTGATTTATCAGATGCAGATCTGTCTGGAGCAAATTTTAAAAATTCAATTTTAAGAAATGTGAATTTAAAAGGATCCGTTTTAAGTTGGGCAAAATTTGAAAATACTGTATTTAACAGAACGAATTTATGGGATTGTGAGCTTGATAATTGTAATTTTGATAGTGCTGATTTTTATTATGAAAACTTAACTATTGATGATATTATAAATCATCCCAATCCAATAAACTTAGCTGCTCGTGCTCGAAAATGGTCAACTACCCATTATTTACCTTTAGGAGATTCGAAAAATTTAGGGTTTAATGTGATGATTCCAACGATATTTAAACTTGAGAATATAAATTCGGCAGGTTTATATCGCTTTGTTATTTTACCGAATGGTGAAATTAGAATAGGATATGAAGACAATCGTAAAAATCAAGTCCAAGTATGGCGTGATAAATTTGGAAGAGTTGTGGAAGAAAGAGACATCGTTACAAATTTTACCCATGATGGCAAAACTGAAATTTGTTCTCATGGTGGATTATGTGATTATCAGAAAACGATTGCAGCTGGAGCCATAAAAATTGGTGTTTATTTTGGAAGACCTTATATTATTTCTATAAATAATCAATCAGGTCACTATAAACCTAATAAAGAGTCTTTATTTTTAGCAGGAGTTATTATTAAAGAACGTTATCCTTATTTGATAAATGCAACAAGAATCGAAGCTTTAAGTACAGATGGTTGGGGGCGTACTTTTTTAGAACATGTGGGAACTATTAATAATTCCTAATTTTAAAGAAGCTTTGCTTTATTAGGAAAAAAGTATTTACAAATAATATAAATTTATATTTTTATTTATAAATATTGTAAGAAATTTTCTAATCTTGTAACAGCTTCGGGCATATTTAATCTGCCGTATCCGACGCGAAAATGATTTTCGCCATGTTGAAATACTTCACCTGGAAGCAATTGTACTTTATGACTAAGACTAAGTTTTTCACAAAATTCATAACTTGAAATATTTAATTTTAGTTTTGGGAAAGCGATGCATCCTCCTTTAGGTTCATACCATTCAAATATATTTTTGTATTTGCTGAAAAAATTTTTGAGAGTCACTAAATTAGAATTTAATATTTGTTTATTTCTTGTATATATAAAATCTTCATTTTGTAATGCAATTATTGCTAAAATTTCACTGGGTGCGCTATTACAAATTGTTAAGTAATATTTGTATTTTGAAATTTCTGCAATTATCTTTTTGTCTTGACTAGCAATCCAGCCAATTCTTATACCTGGAAGACCGTATGATTTAGACATTACTCCTAAGCTAATCCCTTTTTCATATACAGAGGCACAACTAGGAAGTTGATCGGAGGCATTTATTTCTAAGCCACGATATACTTCATCAGAAAAAAGATACAAATTATTCTTTCTAGCGATAGTAATTAAATAATCAAATTCACTTTTTGCTAGTATAAATCCTGTTGGGTTATGTGGGAAGTTTACAATAATCATTTTTGTATTGTTCTGGATTAAATATTCTAATTCATTTAGATCAATTTTGACTTGTCCATTATTAAATTTAATTTTTAATTCACTTACTTCACAAATACTTGTTGGAATTTCTTTAAGAGACTGATAACAAGGGGTGATAACTATGACGTGATCCTCTTTAGTAAGTGTATTAATTAGTAATGTATAGATAGCTTCTTCAGCTCCATTAAATGTACAAATATGCTCAGAATCGGAAGGCATATTATATTTTTTATACAGTTCACTAAGTAACAAGGGGTGTCCCTTGGGTTGAGTATAGGAAAGTTTTAAGTTATTCCATAGGTTTAATGTTTCTGGTTTTGCGATTGCAAGCAAGTCATGCATAGCAAACGTTTCCATATCAGAACCAGAAAACATAATGTCACAATTAAATTCACGTTCAGCAAGATAATCTTCCAAGCTAAAAACAGGTAATTTCATAATATTATTGGCCTTATTTTGTTTAATAGTACATATTGTTCAGAAAACAGAACCATAAAATCACGGTTAGACTAAAATATATAAAATAGACAAAATTGTCAATATTAGATTTTAAACAAACTAGAGTATAAATTTTATAAAATATTTATGAATATTTCTTTTTATATATTTAAAATGTATATAAAAAAAATCATATTACAAATAATATCATGTAATTATAATTATCTAAAAGAAGTGTGATAAAAGAAAATAATTTTGTAATAAAAATAATAAATTTAAGAAAAATATCTATAATTTATATATTGTAAATAACAAAAAAAAACTGTAATTAACTATTTTTTTGACGATAACGAAGTTATGTTAAAAATATAGGATTACTATGACGTTTAAATATTACTTAGTTGCAATTATTTTTATAATATTTTCTTCTTGTAAAATTGAAAAACAGTACAAACAAGAAATTCAATCTTTATCTACAATTGATATAAAATATACTCAATCTTTGCAAAATAAAGTTTTTCCATTTAGTTTTTATTCTACTGCAAATAATGTCAATGAAGAAAATTGTGAAATTATTTTACGTAAAATGCAACAAAATGGTATTACAATGTTTGGTCCTTACTATGGTTTTAATGTTGTGCAATGTTATAAATCTGCTCATAAATTAGGAATGAAAGCAATTCATCGTCTTGTTTTATATGGTACAGATGGTAAAAATCAAGTAAGCTATACAACAACCCCCCAAAATCCAGCCCCAGGTTATAATGACGTTAAATCTCAAATAAAAAATTTAATGCAAGAAATTGTTAATGATCCTATTAGAAATGATGTCATTGCTTGGTGGTGTGTTGCTCCAGAGGAATTAAGATATTGGCGGAAAAACGAAATGGTTTATTTAACAGATTTAAAAAAAGCAATTAAAGAAACAGAAAAAGAATTAAATTTAAAACCGCGTCCTTTAATGATGTATGAACCAAATAATAGAAAAGCAGCAGATTTGGTAAATAGTGGAACTTATGGTCTAGATATTCAAATGCGTGGTGTCTATGGTAATTCTATTGATGATCCCAACTGGACAAATTTGATAGAAGTGGGAACTCAAGCGGTTGCTGAATCTTCAGTAAAATTAAAAAATATTGGTGGCGTTACTTTAAATTTAAATAAAAATTATGCAACTGATCTATCCGACATAAAAGCTCGTTCCTATATCAGAGTTGCAAGTTACATTGCGTTGTTAAATGGTGCGCAAGCGATTCATATTTGGTCATGGGCTACTAGGGCGGGACTTTCTGCGCAGAATAGAGATAAGCAAGTCGAATATTATTCGAGCGTAGCACTCGATTTAAACGGTCCGTTACATCTAGCAAATATTTTTTTAGAAGGAACAAGGCTTGATGAGAAAAAAATATTATTTGTTGACCCTGCTACGAATAGTGAATTTTTAAAATATAAAATAATTCACTATAATAACAGCAATTATTTGTTTATTATAAATTCATCAAGTAGCAAAAAAATTGAACTGCAATCAAATTTGATACTTAAATATGAAAAATATAATTTTTTAGAAAATTTTAAAAATAAAAGCTCACAAATTAGTAAAATTGATAATGATAAAAGTGCATTAAATTTAAGTCTAGAACCGCTTGATATTGTGATCATTCAATTTAATTAATTATTATTATTTAACTTAGAGTTATTTTCATCTGCGTTCTGTTCTTTTTTGGGTTTTCTTGCTTCAACTTCTTTTTGAACATTAGTAGGAGAGGTTGCAAAAAAAGGATCGGGTGGTGCTTTGTAGCCGCAAGAATTTAAAAAAAGAAACAAAAATAAAAGTAAAATATTATGTTTCATTTTTAATTTTTCTCTTCAAAAATAATTGAATTCTTTGTAAATGCTCGTCTTGTAAAAAATATTTATTAAAAAAAGTCATATCAAATTCATCTAATTTATCATAACTATATATATTCTGACGTTGAAATAAACCTTCTTTTAAATATTTTGGGCAATCATTCATTTGTTCCTGCCAAAGTTCAATTTGTTTTTGACATGATTTTAAGGTTTTAAATTCTTGATCAACGAGGCCGAGTTGTAATAATTGTTTGTTTGATAGACAAGATTTTGTAAGAAGCAGTGCAGCAATTTTTCTTTGATTTAATTGCGGACAAAGTTCTGATAATCTCAACATTCCTCCCCACCCAGTTGGGATAGCAAATTTTGCTTGGCTAAAATGCAGTTCAAACGAATTACCAATTCCCCAGCGAAAATCAGTGGCAAGTGCTAGTTCAGCGCCACCACCAAATGAAGGACCAGTTAGTAAAGCAATTGAAATAGCAGAAGTGGAATGTAGAAGGGAACAAAAGGCTTTTATGGCTGATGTGTATAAGTGTGCACTTTCTGGTGTGCTGTTTGCTAGTTCAATTAAATTACCACCACTTGAAAAAATACCTGTAATTTCTGATTTTAAAATGATAAGGTTACAACCTTGATTGGTTATAAATTTTTCAAAAAGAGAAGAATTTCCAGCTTCTGTATAGCAAATATCTTGCATAATTTTTGCCATTCGGAAACTTATAGCATTTTTTGTAGACTTGCTGTTTAATATAACATAACAAATTTTGTCTTTAGCAGAAATAGAAAACTCTTCCCCATCAACCAACTTTTGCATTATTATATTCCCGATTTTAATTTATTTGCTTCAACTTCAATAGAGTTATTGCCATTTGCATTTGCTGTCGGTAATGAGGCAAAAGGGTCATTTTTGATTGTAACCTTATCACCAAAAACAGCGTTATCAAATGCAGACAAATGTTTTGAGCGTGAACCAGCAGCTTGCAATTCTTTATCAAGATCTACTTTTTCGGTACCAGTCAATTCAGTTGAAAGTTTTGCAACTGCTTTTGATTTCTGTCTAGCATTTCTTATTGCTTCAAGATTTTTAGAAGAGGAGTCAACAGACAAACCAGTCAAACGATCGTTTAGTTCTTTTATTTTTTGCGAACTAATAATGTCTGCAACTGTTTCAGCTTCTTCTTTATTTAATGAGTCTATTTGATTTTGGAGCTCAATAAGTCGAATTTTATAGCGTTCAATTGCTTGTTGTTGTTCATCAATTTCATTTTCCAATTCTTTAATTCTAATTTCATTTTTATCAGATTTATCAGCTAATTGAGCATAAGCTGTTTTATATCTTTCATCTGGATTTTTTTTGTAAAGTTCAATAGCACCAGCCATTTTTTGTTGAAGTTCTTCATTTTCTTTAGAAATTTTTTTTACTTCTTCAGCTTTCATTTCGCGAATTCGGATAAGTTCAGCAACGGCTTCACGCATTTCTTGGTAATCTTTGCTCCAGTCTTCCTTCGTTTTTCTGAACTGTGAGCGGATAGAGTCGGCACTTGAAGTGACCAGCTTGTCTGTCATTCTTTCGGTTTTGCCTTGAGCAAGTCCAAAAACACTTGAGAAAAAACGTCCTAAACTATCAAAAAAACTCATATATCCTCCAATAAATTTTAAAAACTTCTTTATTTCTGATCGGAAATAAAAGAGTTTGCAAGAAATAATACCAGTAGTTTGGCTTTCTGTTAAGAAAATCACATCTATAGTTAAATTTGTTTAATCTTGAGATTCATCTGGCGTAGTGGAAAATCCAATATCTGAAGATTCTAAAGCTTCTTCGTTCTGAGGCTCTATAGCGCTTAAAGCCATTGCAGCCTTTTTTTGATCATCAATATTCATTTGTAAAGATCTAAGACTTGGTAATTCATTTAAATGGGTTAATCCAAAGACTTCTAAAAATTTTTGAGTTGTGCGGAATTCTAATGGATTACCAACTTCTTTTCTTGTACCAGAAGCATATATCAAATCTTTTTCTTTTAACGTTTGGACTATTGATGAGCTATCAACTTGTCTTAACGCATTTATTTGTGCTCTGGTTATAGGTTGGCGATAAGCAATAATAGCTAGAGTTTCAAGCGCATTTTTACTAAGCGAACGCGCTTTTCCAGCATACTGTTTTTTAATTAAATTTAAATATTCATGCCGTGTTCTAATTTGATATTTATTTGCATTTTCATAAATTTCAAATGCTCTATCTTCATATTCAAAGGCCAAAGCTCGAATAGCCATGCGGACATCAGCTAAGGAAACTTCGCCAATCCAGTTTCTTATTTCTCCTGCTTCTAAGGGGGAATCAGCGACAAAAAGAATAGCTTCTACTTTTGATTTTAATTGATCAAAAGTAGATTTATTTATGCTACTGGGTTCATTTGTGGTGTTAAATTCAGAATTATCTTCCATAAAAACCTATTGTTAAAATTCTTTTTTATGACGTTCTTTTTTACTATGTACTTTTTTTTCAGGATGATCGTTTATAATTTGTGCATCAATAACATTTCTTTCTGCAATTCTTTTTTTAGCATCGGAAATTAAAGTTTGAGCAATATTCTTTTTGAAATTCATAAATGATTCAAGACTTGTTGGTGCATTATGAACAACTACTGAATTTACATATTTTACGATTGGTACAATGTTTTTTCCGCTGTTATGTTCAACTAACATACTCATAATTTCTTTTTTAACGTCTTCTGTTACGCTATCTTCAGGCTGGCCTTCTAATATTTTATTGACTAGTTTAGAAATATTTTTTTCAATTTCAACATTCGTTTTGTGGCCTACATCATTCATTTTTCCAAGGAGAAATTGAATTTCTTCTTTTGAAAAAGAACGAGCTTGATTCACTGCTTTTTTAGCAATTCCAATCACTGCTTTTGGATTAAGATTTTCTTGATTCTTTTTTAGTGCGTCAACAATTTTATCAGAGTTCATATTTTTTAAATTGTTAAAGAAGGAAGTAAATTTGCTATCCATTGCTCTTTTCCTTTAAATTTAGGAATAGTCGTGTTGTACCCCACCTTATATGGTAAACCGCTCTATCACATGAGAAACTAAAACCTCTAATGTTTCTCGATTGCTAATTACTTTAAAACAATAAAAGTTTTAAATTCAAGTATTTAGCTTAAAAAGCTTTCCTTTCATTCCATTTAGGAAGTCTTTTGTGGTAACAACCTTTTTTCCTGGTAACTGTAATTCGGTAACCTCTAGCAAATTTAAATCACCACAGCAAATAAATAAAGAATTTTGTGCAAAACTTATTTCGCCAAATTTTAAGTTTAAACTATTTTCAGAAATTTTTGTTGAAATTATTTTAATTTCAACATTATCGCTATTTATTAAGAATTTTGCCTTCGTTCCTGGCCATCCTGCAAAAGCTCTCACTTTATTGTGTATTTTTAAAGCAGGGAGAGAGAAATCGAGTAGACCTTCTTCTGGTTTAATTTTATCTGCTTTAGTTGCTAATTCATGGTTTTGTTCAATTAAAGAAACACTCTGCGCAAAATAATTAGGTAAAGATTTTGCAAGTAAATGAGCACCTTTTTCAAATAGTATATTTAATAATTCAGGGGCTTTTATTTCTAAATCTAAGGACATTTTTTCTTGTGCTAAAAGAGGGCCTGCATCCATGGCGGCAACGGATAATAAAATAGAGACACCTGTTAATTTGTCACCATTTTCAATAGTTCTTTGTACTGGAGCTGCTCCTCGATATAGAGGTAACAAACTTGGGTGGATATTTAAAGTACCAAATTTGGGAATACTCAAAAAGTTTTTTGGTAAATAGTTACCATATGCTGCGGTAATACACAGATCTGGTTTTAGATGTTCCAAATCAGCAATAAAGGTAGGATCCTTTGCGTTTTCAGGTGTCAAAACAGGTATTCCCTTTTCAAGAGCAAATGCATGCACTGGCGAAGGGGTTTCTGTACCATTTCGAGATGATCGTGCTGGTGGTTGGCTGACAACTAAAATTATTTTAATGAATTGTTCGTATTGTAACAGAATTTTAAGAGCATCCGCAGCAATTTTGGGTGTTCCTAAAAAAACTACTTTTTTTCTATTATCTTTTTGAAAAAAATTCGTTTAAAAACCTTTAGCAGATAGGAAATTAAGCGATTCCATTATAATCAATACCACTAGCTTTAGCATAATTAATTACAAAAAGTAAAATGTGCTTAATTAGAATTAAAATGTTTTAAAATTGTTTCTATAGAAATATGAAGTTCATTTTCTACCATTTCTTGCCAAAATTTTCGTTTAAAATATTCACAATGAGGAACATGAAAATCTGGGTTTTTAGAATATATATATGGTTTTAACTTTGAAAATGGCTTATCTTCAGAAAAAGCACAAAATAATATGTCGATATCAATTGCTCTCGGCATCCATCTTCGAGAACGAGGGTGACCAATTTCATCTTCGATAGTTACGATTGCGCAATAAAGACGATGCGGTTCTAATTCTGATTCTACAAGTGCCACAAAATTAATATAATAGTCATGATCGTCGGTATTATAAATAGGATGTGCGAGTGGTTTTGTTTCATGCCAGAGGCTTTGCTGCAAAATCACAACATGTCTTTCTAAACTTTTTAAGGCTTTAGAAAGGTTTTTGCTGCGTTCACCGACATTAGAACCAAAGGCGAGTATGTAATTGTACTTTTTTTTCAGCATGGACACTGGTTGCTTAATAAAAAAAGGCGCTCAACAAGCGCCTTTTTGAAGTCAACATTAAGTTTTACTTGACGTAAACAGTAGCTGCTAGTCTAGTACGGCCTTTTGAACGGCGGCGTTTGATAACATTACGGCCATTTTTTGTTGCCATACGAGCACGGAAGCCATGCTTGCGTTTACGAACTTTATTACTTGGTTGAAATGTTCTTTTACTCATAACACAAATCCTCTCAAATCATAGGAATCATTTTGCTAGCATAAGCCCGATCATAGTGCAAGCATAAAGTAGAAAAAACCCTTCGTCTAATAAAAGACGAAAAATGTTTAATTTCATAACTTAGATTGTTCTTACTTTGATTTTGTCTTTTTCTGTGGCATAGGTTTTTCATGGTTTTGCGCCATTTCTAATTAATATAAGCGAGAAAAATAGTTATGAATTTTAAGCAAAGAGATTCCAATTTTAAAGGAAAAAAGCCAGCTTATGCTAAAAGCTCTGGAAATGATTCACGATTTAAGTCAGATAGAGGAAATGATTCACGATTTAAGTCAGATAGAGGGAATGATTCACGATTTAAGTCAGATAGAGGGAATGTGAAAGACGAACAGAAGTCCTCTGGAACTAAAGGCAGATCTTCTGCAGGGAGTTCTGATTCTGGCAGAAGCGAAAAGTTTAATAAAAAAGAACAATCTCAAAATGTTAGATCCAACAGAAACGAACAAACGCAACATGCTAAATTTAATAAAAAACCTGTCAGAGAATTATTTATCTGGGGGAGAAGAACAGTCGAGGCGTTTTTAAGTAATTTGCACCAACAAGCAAAGGAATTTGATAACTCTAAATATGCACTACATATTATAGTGGACAAATCCCAAAAAGCACCATCACAGTTAAAACCAGCAGTTGAGTCAGCTCAATTGTTGGGAATAAAAATAGTCCCACACGAGTCGGCGGCTGAAACCTGGCCACTAGCAGACTCTAGTGAAGAGTTAAATCATCAGCGCATTTGTTTAAAAATTCCTGAATACCCTACACAATTTATATCTGAGGCGGTTGACTCTATAAAAGCAGCAAATGAACAATCGCATCATGGGTGTATAGGATTAGTTTTAGATCAAATTCAAGATCCCCGTAACTTTGGCGCTATTATTCGGAGTGCTGCGTTTTTTGGAGTAAAATTCGTTGTTTATGGCACTGATCGGCAGGCTGATATCACTTCACTGGTTTTAAAAACGTCAGCAGGTGGTGCTTTTTCCATAGCTTTAATCCCAGCTGTTAATATCAACCGTACTCTACAGCAATTAAAAGAAGCTGGTGCTTGGATAGTGGGAACTGCTTTAGGTGAAAATTCTAGTAATTTAAAAGATTTACCTAAAGATCGTGCTTGGGTAGCTGTTTTAGGAAATGAAGAAAAAGGGCTTAGAAACGAAGTTCTTAAAAATTGTGACTATGTAGCCCAAATTCCTGGTGGAAAAGGTACTGTAGATTCATTGAATGTAAGTGTTGCTGCTGGTGTGTTAATCCATTCCTTAAATTAATAAAGGGCGCAGTATGAGATTTTTCTCCCATTTGGCGGCTAAAGATTATCCTTTTAATATTCCAAATGAATTTTTAAAAGTTTGTACCCCCGCAATGGAGCTCATTTCTTTTGATCCTTTTAAATCAGAAGAAAATATAGCTATTCCTATTAATGGGCTGAAAAGTACTGTGCGTTATTCCTTAAATGAACCTTTAACACATTCTTTTGTGCTAAAAGCTTTTCATAGTAATATTGTTGCTAGAGCCTCGGAAAATTCTCCTGCGGCAGACGCACATTATATTGTGGCTCCTATGCATCATTTATCCCAAATTTTTCAAGGGAAAAAACATTTAGCGATACGTACCGCCGATTGTCTCGCCGTTGTTTTTATCTGTGAATGCGCTAATTATTTTTTTGGCGCTGTCACGCATGCTGGTTGGCGCGGTTTAACTCAAGGCATTGTGCAAAATACGCTAGAACAGCTTATAAATGAAGCGCTGGCAGTAGGTGTTTCAATAGAAACATTTTTATCCGCACTCCATGTGCATGTTGCTCCTGCTATTTTTGGAGTTTCGTATGAGTGTGGCGAGGATGTCGCTCAAGCTTTAGAACAACATAAAGACTCTTTAAAGCATAAATACCAAAATTTCAGACAATTTGAACAGCTTTATCAATTATTGGCTAATGTGCAAAAAGACCCCTGTCTTGTTGAAATTGTCAACGATCTTTTATTGTTAAATCAACAATCAATTCGTTTGCCTGGAAAAGTTTTTCCAGATTTACAATTGCTCGTGGCAATTGAATGCTTAGTATCTGGTATTCCCACACAGAATATTGAAGTCTTTCGTGAAAATACTTATAGTCATCCAACCCTTTTTAGCTTTCGTGAGGCGAGTCATAAAAAGACAAATTCAAGTCAACGGCAATGGACTCACTTAAGTTTTCCTTCTTTAGGAAACAATCCTTTTTAAATAAGG
>CAYSZE010000188.1:0-4392 GCA_964435255.1 uncultured Oligoflexia bacterium | reverse complement strand
AGTCTAGTGGTATTCAAACGGCATCCAAAGTCCGCTCAACAAAGGGATTGCTTGTCCATGTTTTCGGAAGATTTTCTGCATGCCTTTTTAAGTACATGTTCTTTTTCTAAATACACATTCTCAACTCTTAATTGGCATTTTTTATAAATACTTATGAAAACATTTCTGAACTTTACCTTGTGGCAATAAATTCACAGTTTTTTGAAACAATCTTTGAATAAAACTGGAATATTATATTAATATTTTGTTCTTACAAAGCGCAAACTCCCTTGAGCTTCTACAATCATTTCCAAAATTTTTAACTTATGTTTCCAAAGATCAAGTAATTTTTTAGCCTCAAGATATACTTCTAATTCTTCAATAGCAGCAATAAAACAATCATCTTGTTCCAAAAAATAATTTAAAGTAAATTCTTTTTTTTCTAAATTAGCAAAAGTAAAACAACGATCCATGGTTTTTACAATACCATCCCACTTACTAATATTATCAGTACATAAAGAAACTAAGGTATGAATTTCATTTCTGCCTTGATCACACATTAAATAAGCAATATTTTCTTTATCTAAATTATCTGGATATTCTTCATTAATTTGCGTAATTAAATGGTTTAAATTAAAATAATCACGTAAAGTTGACTTTGTTTTTATTCGTCGTTGACTTGTGCGATGATGAAAAGTTATTCCATGTATCTTATTCCGATGACTAAATACTTTCATAATTATCTTAATCTACTTTCTAAATAACGAATCATAGCAGAATCTGAAGCTTCCCCCTGGGATTTCAACTTTGAAATCTCATCGAGAATTTTTTTCCGCCAGGTTGAATCCAAAACACTTTGTGCAGCCAAGATGTCCATTGTCGAGCGATACGAATGCGCATCTTGTTCTTTTTGCATATCCTTATCACTTTCTTCTTCATCTTGTAAGGATAAAATGGCTCTTTCGACTGCTTCTTGGGCTTTTTGCGTAGAAATTAGCTTATCAAATGTACTATCATTATTTGCATATTGGATGGTTTTTTTTGTATTTTTCTTTGCCTCTTGCAAAAATTCATTAAATTCTCCACCTAAGCGTGGTGTTTGCTCAAGATACGACTTTGTATTATCTAAAGCATTTAAAGTTTCTTTTTTCCGTGGAAAATATTTAGAATTTTCAAGTTCCATGTCAGCTCTATTTAGCTTTATTTTAGCGTCATGCATAGCCTTTAGTCGCGCTTGTTGTAGCAATTGCATAGAAAAACCAAGATGATTATTTGCTTCATCTAATGCTTTTTGCACAGCTTGTTGTGCTTCAAAAATATTATTAGCAGCTAATTTTTTTTCTACTTCTTGCAATTTTTGTGCGGACTGATCTTTTTGTAATAAATTTAAAATTGTTGACTTTTCTTTATCTGTTAAAGGATAAATTTCATCACTAATTACTTTATTTATTTGTGCATTAAGTCCTTGTGACATTTCCTTTAATTCAGCCGACTCACTCACAAATTCTGGCAGATGTTTTTGTGCATTTTCAGTATTAAAGAGATTACTTTTTAAATTTTGCAACCGTGCTATAAAATTATTTGCTTCATTCATTTTTTGCTGTCTTTTTAAAATATTCAAAGTAGATAAAATTTTTGCTTTAGCTCCTTCATGATAAGCATCATTTTTTAAACTCATATTTTCAACAAAATTCATAGATTCTATGATATTTCTTCTTACAACTCCAGACTGACTTAAGTTCATAGCAAGTTGAGCTGATTTAGATAATAAAGGAAGGATAGCATTTTTCACTATAGAATCAGCTTTTTTTAATGTATTTAATTTTTTTAAAGCTTCTTCTAAATTTTTTATAATTTCAGTGCGCACTTGAAGTGGTGTTTTTATAGGAAATTCATACTCAATGGATTCTCCAACTAAATCAGAAATAACGGTTCTTGCTTGTGCTTTAACATAAAGAATATCTTCAGATAGAAAAGGAATCCCCATTGTAATCAATTCAATATTTTCGGAATCAAATTTAAACTCCGATGCATTAGCAAATTCTGCTAAAGTTTTTTTAAAAGAATACCCCGATTTTGTTCGTACAGCTAATTCAATATTAGTTAATGGCACTTTTGATTCAACGTTAATTTTAAAATTTAATTTACCAAGTAATTGCGAATTATTTAGGGAATCATTCAAAATAGGATCAAAAGTAACAATAGGTTTTAATACTGGGGATATATTTAAATTAACAATATACTTTTTTTCTTTATTTGAAATAACAAGTTCAATATTTTTTTTCTCAGTTTGAGTGATTTGATTTTGCTGGATTGATTCTTTTACAAAAGAAGAATATAAAGTTTGAACTGATGAAGACCATATTCCATTTTGCAATTGATATGACATATTTTTTTCAGGATATGTTTTATTTTTCTCAATTTGTAGCAATTGCCACTGATCTTCTTTCTTTAAATTTTTTATGTTTATTTCTAAGTATGTAGAACTATCAACTTCGATGTTTGTGTTATTTGTTGATAAATTATAAATTTTTGGACTTGAGTTTGCATAAGAAGGATATTCAACACGTAACTCTGGGTAAGAAACTTTAAAATAATCAGATAATTTATTTACAGTATAATAAATATCATCTTTTAAAACAAAAATAAAAGTACTAAAAACAAAGAAAATTAGCAAAATGTTTTTTATTATAATCTTTTTTTTGTAGTTAAAATTATTAAGACCTGCTGCTATTAAATTTATTGAAATTCTTTCTTCTGGAAAAAATTTTACAGTAAGATATGCTTGAAAAAAATAAAAGTCTATTAACCTTAAAGCTAATAAGGAAAAAGGGAAAGAAAGCCAAGCAATATGTGGATTTATATATTTAAAAATAACGATAAAAACACACAATACAAAAAATATGGCAAATAAAAAAAAGAAGTATTTGGTTTTCACCCGTATGTAATTCCTAATAATTTATCCTGGCATTTCCTCACGATAAGGATAAAGATCAGCTATTGTCTTTATTGCAGGATTTTCTTTAAGCATACTCCAAAACACTCCTGCTGTAACTAAAATATCGCCAATAGAACGGTGACGTGATTCAAAAACGAGCCCATAGTGCTGCGCTAAAGCGTCAAGATTTCTACGCTCAATTTTTACTAACTCGCGCGCCATTTTTAGAGAACAAAATACTGTGTAATCACAAGAAATACCGAGTCTATTAGATTCATGAAAGAGCATGCCAACATCAAATTCAGCATTATGAGCCAATCCAACACAACCTCTTAAAAAATCATGAAATTTAGGAAGTACAGATTGAAAATTAGGCTGATCAATTAACATATCATTAGTAATTCCAGTTACTTTAGTTATTTCATCTGATATTAAAATGCCAGGATTTATTAAAAATGAAAACCTATCAATTTCTTTTTTATTTATATATTTTATGGCACCAATTTCAATTATTCTAGCAGTTCTTATATCTAAACCAGTGGTTTCAAAGTCAAAGATAACAATAGGCAACTGTTCAATTTTATCATTTCCTTTGAATCTAGAGCCACTCATTCCACCCATTATAGCAACTGGCGAAATTTGTTTGTCATTTTTTCGATTTAAAATATAATGAAAAATACTATTTTGAAAATTTGATACCATTATAAATTCCAACTACTTATATATTTTTTGTAAGACTTGAATAAATTCAAAGGCTGCTGGTGCAAGTTCTCTTTCCAAGGATGAACAAATTAAAATAGAACGTTCCATTTTTAAGCCCTGAACTTTTAAAACATTTATGTCTTTTTCATTCTTTAAAGAATGCGAACTGACAACACTTAAGCCAATATTTTTTTCTACCATTTTTATCATACTCTGTGTAGATCTTAATGTCATTACTGTTCTGTATTTGATCCCAAGTTTACGAAACTCCATTTCAATTATGTCATGAATGGCACTTCCACTCTCAAACAATATCATGGGTTGTCTATTGATATGGATTGGTAACAACGTCTTTCCTTGTTTCTCTAATGATGAAGACATTTGCACCAAAGGATTATCTGGTGAAGCTATAATTTCTAATGTGTCTAAAATTTCTCCATGTATTTTTAACCCATTTAAAGGATCTTCACTAGAAGAAATAAAAGGATTTCTTGTTATTAATCCAACATCAACTGAACCATCATGCAATGCTTCTATTACTGTTGCTGAATCTTTTTCATGCAACGTAAATTGAATTTGCGGATGTTTTTTTCTAAATTCTGAAATGGCATCAGGAAAAACCCCAGCAACAGCTGTTGCTCCACCACCTAAATGCACGAAGCCTTCTCTTAATTCAAGATGATTTCTTACAGTTGTTTGTAATTGATTCATACGTTTTAAAATATCAACAGAAATACTATAAACCAACTTTCCCATTGTCGTTAAACGAACGC